>NZ_JBOZRT010000047.1:0-147934 GCF_050789165.1 Azospirillum sp. | reverse complement strand
CCCGCTGCGCGCGGCCGAGCGGCGTGCGCTGGATGATCTGCGTGAAGCCGTACATCAGCGCGAAGGTCAGCAGGATGATGAAGATCTGCAGGTAGCTGAGGCTGACCACGAAGCCGTCGGCGCGTTCCATCAGCTTCAGGCCGCCGGTGACCACCGGCTGGATCGGCTTGACGCGCGCACCCTGGACCAGCTGCACGTAGTTCTGCAGGAAGATCGACATGCCGATGGCCGAGATCAGCGGCGCCAGCCGCGGCGAATTTCGCAAGGGCCGGTAGGCGATGCGTTCGATGGTCCAGCCATAGACGCTGGTGAACAGCATGGCGAGCACCAGCACGATCAGCAGCTGGAACGGCACCCAGGTGACGCCGGCGGTGCCAAGCACCAAGAAGCTGATGACCGAAATGAAGGCGCCGATCATGTACACTTCGCCGTGGGCGAAGTTGATCATGCCGATGATGCCGTAGACCATCGTGTAGCCGATCGCGATGAGGCCGTAAATCGCCCCCAGCGTCAGCCCGTTGATCAGCTGTTGAAGGAAATATTCCATTAGCCTCTTCCCGTCTCAGCGCGTGGCAAACGGACGGGCAGCGAGGCGAGAACGCGAGGGTCCCCGTTCACGTGAACTGCCGCTCCCTGACCTGACCTGTTCAAATACCCGCGCGTAGTCCGCGCCGGGCACATTCCTTGAGTCCGGGACGTTAGCCCGACGGATTGTCTACGGCAAGTGGGGAAAACCACAATCCATCCGGCATCCTCCGAATTTCGGAGGGTGCCGCAAAAGCAGGCGGCAAGCTGCTGAAATATATAGCCATCGGGGTTCTATGACGAACATGTGACGGCGCGATCCGGACACAAAAGGAAAGCCCCTCCGGCGGGATGCCGGAGGGGCTTCAATGTCGGCGCGGCGCTGAGGACGGGTTAGCGCTTGCCCTCGCTGGAGGCCGTCTGGGTGGACGACTCCGCCGCCGCGGTCTTCGGCTTGGCCGGCGCGGTGGGCTTAGTGGACTTGGTGGACTTGGCGGGCTTGCTGCTCTTGCTCGCCTTGGAGCGCGGCGGCTCGGCGGCGGCCAGCACCGGGCCGACGGGGTCCGGCCCGCTCACCACCTTGACGTCGCACAACGGCTGCTGGCTGAGGTGCATCAGGCCGGCGCCCTTCTCGTCGGCGGTGAGGGTGCGCACCTCGTCAGGGCCGAGGGCGATGGCGTTCTCAATGCGCGGCACGAAGGTCTTGCAGTAGTTCTCGGTGCCGATGATCGAGGCGCGGCGGCTCACCTCGTTCGCCACCTCGGTGCGGTAGGTGTCGAACTTGCTGGTGGCGTTGCCCTTGCCGGTGCGGCGGAAGTGGCTCATCAGCTCGCCCTCGGCCTTGGAGATGGTCGGGCGGTTCTTGACGGTGAATTCCTGGTACTTGGCGAACGGCGCCTTCTCCGGCATCACGTCCTTGCAGGTCAGGCCGGTGATCATCATCTCGGTGTGCATGCGGATCAGCTGCTCGGCCGCGTGCTCCGACCGGCTGTAGCAGGCGTTCGGGCCGGCAGCCGTCGGCTTGGCCTTGGCCTTGGCCTGCGTGGGCTTCGCCTGCGCCGGCTTGCTCTGCGTCGACTGGGCGGCGTCGGCCGGCAGGGCCACGCCGACGGCGATGCCCGCCACGACCAGCGCGGAGGCCACGCGCACCGCGCGGCGGAACGACAGGGAAGCAGACGCGGTGACGGCGCGCATGCGATGCATCGGTAAGCTCCGGTTCCTGGGTGCTATGACGGTGGACCGACACTTTCGGATCCCGCCGTCTCCTCCCTTGCTTCTACAATAGAGCCGGTCGCGATCAAACCCCAATCCGCGGGAGCCCCTCCTTGTCCAATCCGGCGTTGCGCATCGGCATCGACCTCGGCGGCACCAAGACGGAAGGGGTCGTGCTCGACCAGCAGGGAAACCAGCGCGCGCGCCGCCGGGTTCCGACGCCGCGGGACGATTACGACGGCACGCTGCGCACCATCCGCGACCTCGTGGCCGCGCTGGAGGCCGAGGCCGGGGGGCGCGCCACGGTGGGCGTCGGCATCCCCGGCATCCTCTCGCCGGCCACCGGGCTGGTGAAGAACGCCAACTCGACCTGGCTGAACGGCCGGCCGCTCGACACGGACCTCGCGGCGGCGCTCGGCCGGCCGGTGCGCCTGGAGAACGACGCCAACTGCCTCGCCGTGTCGGAGGCCGCGGACGGCGCCGGGGTGGGCTGCGGCGTGGTGTTCGCCGCGATCCTCGGCACCGGCTGCGGCGGCGGCATCGTCGTGCACGGCCGGCCGCTGTCCGGGCGCAACGCGGTGGCCGGCGAATGGGGCCACAGCCCCCTGCCCTGGCCCGCCGACGACGAGCGCCCCGGCCCCGCCTGCTACTGCGGCAAGACCGGCTGCCTTGAGACCTTCGTGTCCGGCCCCAGTGTCGCCGCCGACCATCGGCGCGTGACCGGCGAGTCGCTGAGCGCCGAGGCGATCGCGGCGCGCGCGGCGGATGGCGACGCGGCGTGCCGCGCGACCCTGGAGCGGCTGTGCGGGCGGCTGGCGCGCGGGCTGGCGACGGTGGTCAACCTTCTCGACCCCGACGTCATCGTCCTGGGCGGCGGGTTGTCCAACGTGGAGGCGCTTTACGGGGCGCTGCCGCCGCTGATCGAGCGCTGGAGCTTCTCCGACCGCATCGACACGCCGGTGCGCCGCGCGGTGCACGGCGATTCGAGCGGCGTGCGCGGCGCGGCGTGGCTGTGGCGGCCGGAGGAGATGTGGACGCTCAGCGCGCCCGCGGCGGCGCCTTGATCGGCTGGTTGGCCGAGGGCCGGCTGTACCGCTCCAACTGCAGCGAGTTGCGCGAGCCGTACATCGGCTGCAACGCGCCGACCTTCGGCTTGGTGTCGGCGTGGAACTGGTTGGTGCTGGCCATGTGGTTGGGCCGCGACGCCGGCCGGGTGCCAACGGCGTTCGGGTTCTCGACGGGAACGCGCGGGCCGACCGGCAGAGCCTCGTCCATCATCCACTGCGGGACCTTCTGGTCCTGGGCCAGAGCGGGAGCGCTCAGCACGGCGAGGGCAGACAGCAGCGCCAGGGTGCGAATCATGCGGGCGGACCTTTGCCGGAATCGGGGTGTCAGCCCGCATTCGGCCGCAGGTCCGGATGGAATTCCAGGGCGCGGGGGCATTAGCCCGCTTGGTCCCGCCGAGCCGCAAGAAGGGCGGGGCCGCGTCAGCCGCGCCGCCGCACGAGCCGGCGCCGCACCCGCATCAGCGTCCAGCGCCCGGCCGGCTTCAGCCGGATCGAGCCGTCGCGCCGCCGCCGGAAGGCCCAGCCGCGGTCGGCGAACCACGCGCGCATGAAGACCGCGACGCCGACGCCGATGGCGCCGCCGACGGTGATGTCGCTGACGTAGTGGACGTGCAGCACGACCCGGCTGAAGGCGCCGACCACGCCGGCCAGCAGGATCGGCCAGCGCCAGCGCGGCCATAACCAGGACAACACCGTCGCCACCGACAGGAAGGTGTCGGCGTGGCCGCTGGGGAAGGACTGAAGGTCGTCGTTCAGCACGAACCAGCTGAACGCGTCACTCCCCGGCGGCAGCTCGACGTAGGGGCGGGCGCGGCCGACCACGCGCTTGATGATGCCGACGATGATGCTCGACCCGCCCACCGCGACGACCACGAAGGCCGCCGCCTCCGCCGCCCAGCGGTAATAGAGCGCGTGCAGGTTCGGCCGGCGCGACAGCGCCAGAAAGACGAGGCACAGCATCGCCGCCGGCCCCCACCACAGCCAGCTGTACCCGAAGAAGGTGATGACGGCGAAGACGGCGACCACCGTCTCCGGGGCCAGATGGGCTGCCGCCGACACCGTCCGGTCCACGTAGAGCATCAGCAGGGCGACCGCCAGCGCCGCAATGCTCAGCCAAAGGAGGGCGACGAGCGTGCGGTTGCGCGTGGCGGTCATGGGATCCCGTGGTTCAGGGCGGAGCGGCGTACAGCGTCAGGGAGATGCGGCGGCCGTTGTTGTAGTTCAAGCCGTGAACTTCGCCGAGCGGCTTCGGCTCCACGCCCTCCAGCGCGGTGCGGAAGGCCGCCTGCTCGCGCACGTCGACCAGCGCCAGCGCGCAGGCACGGTCGGACAGCAGGTGCTTCGCCGCCCCCTCGCCGTTCACCAGCTTGGTCTGCGTGCCGACCAGGAAGACGAGGCTGGGCTCCGAATAGCCGGCCGACGCCACCGTGGTGCCCGGGCACGGCCGCACCGCCGAGACCACCTGCGCGGCCGAGCGGCTGATCCACAACCCGTCGATGCCCGGCAGCACCAGCGCGTACGTCGCCGCGTACAGCACCGCCGCCGCCCCCAACGCCGCCGCCGCGCCGCGCCAGCCCTCGCCGCGGACGACCAGGCGTGCACCCCACACGTACAGCGCCAGCACCGGTGGCAGCATGGCCAGCGCCGCCCAGGCGATGCGCTGGTCGATCATCCACGGCACCACCGCGATGGCCACCGCCAGCAGCGCCCAGGTAGCGGTGCCGAGGCCGGCGGCGGCGTACAGCAGGGCCCGGCGCGGCTTCTCCGCGGTGCGGGCGAATCCGTCCAGCAGCGCCTGCGCGGTCAGCAGGGCGATGGCCGGGAACACCGGCAGCGTGTAGTGCAGCAGCTTGGTCGGCACCGCCTCGAACACGATCCAGGTCGGCACGATCCAGCAGACGCAGAAGCGCACGGCCGGCGAGCGGCGGTGCAGCCACACCCAGGGCAGCGCCAGCAGCGTCAGGAACGACCACGGCGCGAAGGTGATCCAGAAGGTGCCCAGGTAGTAGCCGGGCGGCAGTCCCTTGCCCTCCTGCCCGCCGGCGACCTTGCCGAGCATGTCGTGCCCGACGGACTCGGCGAAGAAGGCGCCCTTGCTCTGGATGGCGATGGCGATCAGCCAGGGGGCGACGAGCGCAGCGACGATGCCCAGGCCCATCAACGGCTTCAATCGCTTCAGCCATGCCACCCGGCGCTCCCACAGCGCCAGCCCCGCCAGCGTGGCGCCAGACACCAGCAGCACCAGCGGCCCCTTTACAAGGATGCTGATGCCCACGGCGATCCAGAACGCCACCGCGGCGGCGCGGCCCTCCCGCGGCTCGTCACGGCGCATGTAGAGGCGGGCCAGGGCCAGCTGCGCGGCGAGGATGGTGGCGAGCAGCACGGCGTCGGTCTTCGCCATGCGCGCCTCGACCCCGAGAACGACGCAGCCGGCCAGCATCACCGCGCCCAGCACGCCGGCCGCCGGCCCGAACAGCCGCGCACCGATCCAGGCGGTCAGCAGCACGCTCAGCGCCGCGCCGAGCATGGAAGGGATGCGGTAGGTCCAGATCGCCTTGTCCGCCTCGCCGGTCAGCGCGGTGGCGGCGGCCTGCAGCCAGTAGATGCCGATCGGCTTCTTGTAGCGCGCCTCGTCCTGGAAGCGGATGTCGACGTAGTTGCCGCTCTCCAGCATCTGGTAGGACGCCTGGGCGAAACGCGACTCGTCGCGGTCGAAGGGCGGCACGACGGTGAAGCCCGGCAGGAAGAGCGCCACCGCCAGCAGGGCCAGCAGCGCGTAGGCCAGCAGCGGCACCCGGGCCCCGGCGGCGCCCTCCAATCCGGCCCAGCGGACGGTGTCCGGAGCGGCGCTCATGCGGTGTCGGCCCCCTTGTGCGTCCAGACGAAATACAGGTTGCGGAAGTAGATGAGCAGGCCGAGTCCCTGGCCGAACATATAGACCGGATCGACGCGGTAGATCGAATAGGCCAGCAGCAGCAGGCCGCCGCCGATCGAAAAGTACCAGAAGGTCTCCGGCACGATGGAGCGGCGGACGCGCTCGCTGGCGATCCACTGCACGACGAAGCGCATCATGAACAGCGCCTGGGCGAAGAAGCCGACGCCGATCCACACCATCTCCGTCGTCGAGGTGCTGGCGTACCAGGCGGCCAGCTTGTCGATCATGCGGCGGGGCCTCCGCGGTCTTCGACCACCGGCGACAGCACCGTACGGCGCTTCAGCCAGTAGACGCCCAGCAGGTCGATCACGCCGATCAGGCCGCGGCGCAGGTTGGTGTACTTCGACGCGCCGGCGTTGCGCGGCCGGTGGTTGACCGGGATGTAGGCGACGTGATGGCCGTGCGCGCGGAACAGCGCCGGCATGAAGCGGTGCTGCGCGCCGAAGAACGGCAGGTCGAGGAAGACGTCGCGGCGGAACACCTTGATGCCGCAGCCGCTGTCGGTGCAGCCGTCCTGCAGCAGTCCCTGGCGGACCTTGTTGGCGAAGCGCGAGGCGAGGCGCTTGGACAGGGTGTCCTGCCGCTTCTTGCGCAGGCCGCCGACCAGCATCGGGTGGTCGTCCTGCTGCGCGCGGGCGAGCAGCGCCGGCAGGTCGGCCGGGTCGTTCTGTCCGTCGCCGTCCAGCGTGCCGACCCACACGGCCCGCGCCGCCTTGGCGCCGGTGCGCACGGCGGCGCTCTGGCCGGAGCGCCTGCGGTGGCGCAGCAGGCGGACCGGCCGCCCCTCGGCCACCGCCTGGGCCAGGATGGCCGCAGTGTCGTCGGTGGAGCCGTCGTCGACGAAGATCGCCTCGAACGAGCCCAGCGGCGCCAGCGCCCGCTCGATCTCGTCGAGCAGCGGCAGCACGTTTTCGGACTCGTTGAGGACCGGAATGACGACCGACAGCCGCACCGGCTCCCGGTCCGCCGCAGGAATGCTCACAGGCGCTAACCCCAATGCTCAAGCGGCGGTGAAAATACCGCCGGAGCGGGGCGAGCGGTAGGGGATTCTACCGGTCCGCCCGATCCGCCCGCGTCACAGCCCCTTCGCCTGGTCGCGCAGCACGAACTTCTGGATCTTGCCGGTCGAGGTCTTCGGCAGCGGGCCGAACACCACGGTGCGCGGCACCTTGTAGCGCGCCATGTTCTGCTGGCAGTAGGCGATGATGTCCGCCTCGCTCACCTGATCCTCGGAGCCGGGCTTGAGCGTCACGAAGGCGCAGGGCGTCTCGCCCCACTTCGCGTCGGGACGCGCCACCACGGCGGCCTCCATGACGTGCGGGTGCCTGTACAGCACCTCCTCGACCTCCAGCGACGCGATGTTCTCGCCGCCGGAGATGATGATGTCTTTCGAGCGGTCCTTGATCTCGACGTAGGAGTCGGGGTGCAGCACGGCGAGGTCGCCGGTGTGCAGCCAGCCGTCGCGCAGCGTCTCCTCCGTCGCCTTCGGGTTCTTCAGATAGCCCTTCATCACCGTGTTGCCGCGCAGCGCCAGTTCGCCCAGCGTCTTGCCGTCGGCGGGGACCGGCTGGCCGGTGGCGGGGTCGAGCACCGTCTGCTCGGCCATCATCACCATGTTGACGCCCTGGCGCGCCATCAGCACGGCACGCTCCTCCAGCGCCATCCCGTCCCACGCGTCCTGCCACGCGCAGACGCTGGAGGGGCCGTAGCACTCGGTCATGCCGTAGAGATGGGTCACGGCGAAGCCCATGCGCTCCATCTTGTCGATGACCGCGCTCGGGGGCGCCGCGCCGCCGGTGGCGACGCTGACCGGGCCGTGGCCGAACGCGCGCTTCACCGCATCCGGGGCGTGGATCAGCATGGTCAGCACCACCGGCGCGCCGCACAGGTGGGTGACCTTCTCCTCGGCGATCAGGCGGAAGATCTCGGCGGGATCGACGGCGCGCAGGCAGACGTGGGTGCCGCCCACCGCGGTCACCGCCCAGGGGTAGGTCCAGCCGTTGCAGTGGAACATCGGCAGCGTCCACAGATAGACGCTGCGCGGCGTGAGCGCGAAGGTCAGCGCGTTGGACAGCGCGTTCAGGTGCGCGCCGCGGTGATGGTAGACGACGCCCTTCGGATTGCCGGTGGTGCCCGAGGTGTAGTTCAGCGCGATCGACGCCCACTCGTCGTCCGGGAAGGTGAAGGGGCGTTCCGGGTCGCCGGTGGCGAGGAAGTCCTCGTACTCCACGTCGCCGACCGGCTCGGCACCCTGGGCGTGCGGGTCGTCGATCCAGACGACGCGCGGCTTGCTCTCCATGCTCTCCAGCGCGGCGCGGGCGACCGATGCCAAACCGCGGTCGACGATGAACAGCTTCGCCTCGCAATGGCCGAGGATGAAGGCCACCGTGGCGGAGTCGAGCCGCGTGTTGATGGCGTTCAGCACCGCGCCGCAACCGGGCACGCCGAAGTGCGCCTCCAACATCGCCGGGGTGTTGGGGATCAGCACCGAGACCACGTCGCCGGTGCGGATGCCGGCACGCTCCAGCGCGCTGGCGAGGCGGCGGGCGCGCTGCTCCAACTCGCGGTAGGTCAGACGATAGTCGCCGTAGATGCACGCCGTCTTGGTCGGATACACCTGCGCGGAACGGCACAGGAAGTCGAGCGGCGTCAGCGGCTGGTGGTTGGCGGCGCGCTTGTTCAGACCGGTCTCGTCCACGGCATCCTCCCTTTGGGCGTTTACCGGCATGGTAGGGCGGGCGCGGCGGACCGGGCAAGGGAAAGGCGCGTGGCGGAACGTTAAACCGCAGCATCGCGCACAAGATTTACACGGATTTCACGGATTTAGGCGCGGATTACACGGAATCCTTCGGCTCCGCACGTTCACGGCGAACAGGCACACCGCACGGATCAAGAGAGATCCGTGCAATCCGTGCCTAAATCCGTGAAATCCGTGTGAAAGCCTTTGTTTCCCGGCGATCAGAACCGCGCCGGCGCGCTCGGCGGGGTCTGGGCGACGCAGACGCTGTCCTTGCCCTTCAGACTGCCGCAACCGTTGCTGCGCTGGGTGACGAAGCGGATCTGCACGCGATCCGGGTCGATGCCCGGCTGCAGGAACGCCTCGGCGATCTGGTAGCGGATGTTCGGCTTGGCCGCCTTGGCGGCCGGCTGGGCCGCGGCGACCTGCACCGGGGCGGGCACGGGCGCGGGCAGCGGCGCCGTCTGCGGCTTCTCCCGGGCGGGAGCGGGCGCCAGCGCCGGCGGCGGAGCGGGCGGCGGCTCGGGCGCGGCGGCGACGAAGACCGGCGGCGGCGGGGCCACCGGCTCCTCGTTGCGGGCCGGCTCGGCCTTCGCCGGTTCGGTCTTCGCGGGTTCAGGCTTCGGCGGCAGGACGGCAACCTCCACCGCGGTGGCGCTGCTGGAGGCCGACGGCATGCGCGGCTCGTCCTTGCCGACCTTCGGCGTCAGCGCGGCGAGGTACAGCTTCGTCTCGCGCGGCAGCTTCTGCTTGCCGGCGAGGTGCTGCGCGTAGCACTTCGGGCCGCAGTTGTAGGCGGCGAGGAAGCCCGGTGCGCCGAACAGGTCGTACATCTCGCGCAGGTACGCGGTGCCGGCCATGATGTTGTCGCGCGGGTCGGCCGGGTCGGGGCCCAGCCCATAGGCGTTGCGCATCAGGTCGTAGGTGCCGGGCATCACCTGCATCAGGCCGAGCGCGCCGGCCGAGCTGGTGGTGACGCGCCCGTTGACGGTGGCGCGGCCGCCGCTCTCGCGCAGCATCACGGCGCGGATCCACGGCACCGGCACGTCGAAGCGGGCCGACGCCTCGCGCATGTAGGGGACCCAGCGGGCCAGGGGATCGTTGGGGTTGATCGGCGCCTCGGCGGCCGGAGCGTCCGCCACGGTGGTCGGCTGGGTGGTCGCGCACCCGGCCAGACTGGCCCCGATCATCAGGAGAGCGCCAAGGGCAAACCGCGCCGAACGCTCTTTCGTGCCCGCCAGGGCCAGAGTGCCGTGAATATTCACTAAAAAGCGCCCGATCCGATGTCATACGATCGATAGGAGTAGTTGGCTTTTTCAGTGAGGCGTCCGGCCAAGTCAAGCGGCAAGGGCAGACTGCGACATCAGCTACGCCGTTTTTCCGATCTGTTCTGCCCGAGACAGGACATTTTGCAGACAAGCGTGAGACACGGCACTATCCGGACCCGAACCATTTCCGAATCGTGCGCGACACCGGGCGCGACTCGGAGGCAACCGCGCGACGGTTTGTCCGCGGTCAAATCGGGCGGCGCCGCGCCGGGCTAGCGTGCGCCCTCCCCTCACCGGCCGGAGCCATCGCCCCCATGTCCTTCCCCGCCTTCTACGACCAAGCCCCGCGCATCCGCGTCCGCGACCCGCTGAGCGCCTTCCTCGGCGCGAGCGACGACGGCGTGCTGGAGTACGGCTACGCCGACGCCGTCCGGCTCGCCGGGCATTCCTGCCCGACGCTGGCCGGCGCCTACCTGATGACGGTGAAGGCGCTGAACCATCTCTACGGCGACACGCTGCCGGAGCGCGGTGGAATCCAGGTGCACTTCCGCGAGGCCGAGACCACCAGCGCCACCGGCGTCATGGGCCGGGTGGCGGCGCTGCTCACCGGGGCGGCGGGCGACGACGGCTTCAAGGGCATCGCCGGCCACTTCGACCGCCGCGACCGCCTGTTCTTCGGCGCCAACATCACCGGCGACGTGGCCTTCCGCCGCCTCGACACCGGGGCCGGTGTGCAGGCGAGCTTCCGCGGCGCCGCCGTCCCCGCGTCGCCAGAGACGCGCGATCTGCTGCCGGCGGTGCTGAACGGCGCCGGCTCGGCCGAGGACGCCCAGTGCTTCCGCGCGCTGTGGCAGGGCCGGGTGAAGGCGATCCTGGTCGATCACGCCGACGACCCGGCGCTGGTGGACCTGTCGGCGTGGGCCTAGACGCCCCCGCCGCGCGCCGGCCGAGCGGCCACCGGGTGTTCTTCCCGCTGGCGCTGGCCTACGCCGGCCTGTCGGTGCCGTACTGGACGGCGGCCTACGCCGGCCTGCTGCCGGCCGCCTGGACGCCCGCCGTGCACGCGCACGAGATGGTCATGGGCTACGCGCTGGCGGTGGTCGGCGGCTTCCTGCTGACCAAGCCGTCGCGCGGCGCGCTGGCGCTGGCGGTGGCGGCGTGGCTGCTCGGCCGGGCGGCGGTGCTGGCCGGGTTGCCGGCGGTGCTGGCGGTTCCGATGACGCTGGCCTACCCCCTGGTGCTGTTCGCGCTCGGCGGCTGGCCGTTCCTGCGCGCCGCGAAGAGCGGCCACAACGCCGTCTTCGGCCCGCTGGTCGGCGCCTTCGCCGTGGCCGAGACCCTGTACTGGAGCGGCGACGGCCGCACCGGCGCGCTGTTCGCCCTGCACGTGGTGGGCCTGCTGCTGTTCGTCATGGGCGGCCGCATCATCCCCGCCGCCACCGCGGGCGAGGTGCGCCGCCAAGGCGGCCTGCTGGTCGAGCGGGTGCAGCCGCGCGTCGAGTGGATCGGCATCGCCGGCGGCGTCCTCGCCGCCGCCTCGGTCGCCACCGGCTGGCTGCCGGAGGCCGGCGCCGCCGGCGCGGCGGTGATCGGGCTGGCGGCGTGGCTGCGGCTGGCGCGCTGGCGGACGGCGGCGGTGCTCGGGCGGCCCGACCTGTGGAGCCTGCACCTGGGCACCGCGTGGCTCGGCCTCGGCTGGCTCGCGGCGGCTGTGGAGCGCGTCGCCCCCCTGCCCGGCGGCGCCGGCTGGCACCTGCTGGGCACGGCGGCGCTCGGCACGCTGGCGGGCGCCATGATGGTGCGCGTTGCCCTGCAGCGCGAGGCCTGCCCGCCGGACTTCCCGCCCGCCGCCACGCTGGCCGTGGGGCTGGTCGGCGGCGCCGCGTTGTTGCGGGTCGCCGCGGGATGGCTGGTGCCGGACGTTCTGTTCCCCTTGGCCGCGCTCGCCTGGATGGCGGCGCACGGCTTGCTTTTCATCGTGGTCGGGCGGATTCTGCGCCGCAGCTGACCGCTTGGACCGAGGAGGGTCCCCCATGCAGGCCATTTCCCAGACCGGCCGCCTCATCAACGAGGACCACGACCGCACCGCCGCGCTCCTCAACCGGCTCGAGGCGCACCTGGAGCAGGCCGAGGCCCGCGGCATCCCCGCGCTCGATGGGGAGGTCCGCACCCTGGTCGCCGACCTCAACACCGAGTTGGAAACCGAACTGACCGGCCACTTCGACTTCGAGGAGCGCGTGCTGTTCCCGCTGATCGCCAACTCCGGCGGGCACGAGATGGTGCAGCACCTGTTCAACGAGCACGAGGCGATGCGCCCCATCGGCCAGCGCCTGCAACGCTACTGCGCGCTGGCGCTGCGCGACGGCTTCGACGAGGACAGCTACGGCGCCTTCGTCCATTTCGGCTGGGACATCCTGGACCGGCTGGAGCGCCACCTGCAGATCGAAGAGACCGCCTTCCTGCTGGCCGTCGAGGCGCTGATGCTCAACAACCCGGACCTGGACGCGAAGATCGCGGCCGGCTACCGCGCGTCCTGACCGCACGCCGCGTCGATCAGCACCGCCGCCGCCGCGGGAATGGCGCGGGCTGCCACGTCGGGACCCAGCATCCGCCCGCCGGCGTAGGCGCCCTGCATCATCAGCAGCAGATGCTCCGCCAGCGCCTCCGGCTCGCGCGCGCCGGCCTGCGCCGCGAGATCACGCAGGTGGTCGCGCAGGACGCGGGCGTGGCGCTCGGCGATGGCGCGGCCGGGGTGCTCGGTGTCGCGGAACTCCACCATCGTGTTGATGAACGGGCAGCCGCGGAACTTTGGGTGCGCCGACCACTTGCCGAGCGCCGCGAACAGCGCCTTCAGCTGCGCGCGCGGGTCGCCGGGGTGGCGCGCCACCACGCCCTGCCACCACGCCCAGAACATGGCGTCGGTGTCCTCCAGCCACGCGCAAATCAGGTCGTCCTTGGAGGCGAAGTTCCGGTACAGGCTCATCTTCGCCACGCCGGAGCGGGCGATGATGGTGTCGATGCCGACCGCCCGAATGCCCTCGCGGTAGAACAGCTCCGCCGCCGTGTCCAGGATCCGCTCGCGCGCCGTACGGCGCCCGTCGTCGCTCATCGTGTCACCCATCGAAAACCGCGTTGACATGATACAGACCTGTCTCTACCATCGCAAGCCATGAGACAGACCTGTCTCCCCACCATTCCGGCCGAGGAGCCCCGGACGCATGCTCTACCTCGACGACCTGAAGCCGGGCGATCGCCACACCGGCGGCTCCGTGACCGTGAGCGAGGAGGACATCTTCGCCTTCGCCCGCCAGTTCGACCCGCAGCCCTTCCACCTCGATCCCGAGGCGGCCAAGGACACGGTGTTCCGCGGTCTGGCGGCGAGCGGTTGGCACACCGCGGCGCTGACCATGCGGATGATCGTCGACAGCCCCCACACCTTTGCGGGCGGCTTCATCGGCATGGGCGTGGAATCGCTTGCCTGGCCGCGCCCGGTGCGCGCCGGCGACACGCTGACGGCCGAGAGCGAGGTGCTGGAGGTCCGCCCCTCCACGAAGCGCCCGGACCAGGGCGTGGTCCGCGTGCGCGTCGTCACCCGCAACCAGTCTGGCGAGGACGTCCTGCTCTGGACCGCGAACCTGCTGGTTCAGCGCCGCCCCCGCGCCGACGCGAGCGCCGAGGCGGATCGGCGCGCCGCCGCCGAATAGCCGACCTCTCCATATTCAAGGGCGGCGCCGGACTTCCGGCTGCCGCCGCGCTTTCCGCTTGCAAACAAAACCTTCCGCCAGACGAGCGAAACTTAAGAAAAACGCTCTGCATATCCGCCTATACAGCACGCATGACGCACCCGTCCAAACGGGCTAATGACCGTCTTCTTGTTGACGGCCCTGGGTAAACCCCTATTTGATCAATCTTGGAATAGGAGAACATTCGCGGCATTGCGGCGTGTGCGTGTCCAACAACACGGTGCGCGGGGCCTTGTCGCGGCGGCAATACCGACGCGGGCAGGATAGCAAGGCGCATTATGGCGGAAACGTTTCTTGTGGTGGACGACAGCAAGCTCGCCCGCATGGTGGTGCGCCAGGCACTGCGCGACCTGCACCCGGACTGTGCCATTCTCGAAGCGGCCACCGGCCCCGAGGCCGACCGGGTGGACGGCGTCGACACGCTGAGCGCCGCCTTCATCGACTTCAACATGCCCGACGAGGACGGGTTGGAACTGGCCGCCCGGCTGCGCGCCCGCCGGCCGGACCTGCCGATCGCCATCATCTCCGCCAACGCGCAGACCGACGTGCTGGAGCGCGCCCGCGATCTCGGCGCCGCGTTCCTCGAAAAGCCGGTGTCCCGCGACGCGTTGGCGGGCTTCGTCGCCGCGCCCGCCGCGCAGCGCCGCAGCGCCTGAGCCGCGGGGCCGCGCCATGCTGGATTCCTTCAGTGAACTGGAGACGGACGCTCTGACCGAACTGGTCAACGTCTCGGTCAGCAAGGCGGCGGTGACGCTCAGCAAGATGGTTCAGGGCGGCGTGTCGCTGACCGTGCCGAAGGTGCACGTGGTGCCGCGCGCCTCCGCCGCCGCGGCGCTGACCACGCGCGCCGACGACCAGCTGGTCGCCGTCGGCGAGGAGTTCCAGGGCAGCTTCTCCGGCGCCGCTGTGATGGTCTTCCCGGTCTCCAACAGCCTGGAGCTGGTGCGCGCCGTGCTGCCGCACATGGCCGACCTGGACGAGATCATCGAGATGGAGCAGGAGGCGCTGAGCGAGATCGGCAACATCCTGATCAACAGCTGCCTGTCGACGCTGGCCAACATGCTGCACCAGCGCATCACCACCTCGCTGCCGCGGGTCATCTATGGCGCGGCGCTGGAGATCCTCACCTACGGCGGCACCACGGAGTCGGACCAGGTGATGGTCTTCCACGTCGACTTCACGATGAAAGAGCGTGGCATCAAGGGCTTCATCCTGATCGTCATGAGTGTCTCGTCACTGATGGCGCTGCGCCAGAGCGTGGCGGCGATGATCGCGCCCTACGCCGGCCGGGCCTAAGGGCGCCGCCATGTCCGACATCGACTCTCTAGCCGGATTCGACGACCTCGACATCGGCATCATCGTGCTCGACGAGGCGCAGGCGGTGGGCGGCTGGAACCGCTGGATGACGGAGCAGTCGGGCCTGCGCGCCGCGGACGTTCTGGGCAAGCCGCTGTTCGCCCTGTTCCCCGACCTCGCCGACAGCCGTCTGGCGCGCGCGGTGGAAGAGACGCTGGCCTTCGGCACCTCGTCGGTGGTCTCGCACTACCTGAACCCGAACCTGCTGCCGCTGGGCAGCCGCGTCGGCGACCAGACGCAGCCGACGCACCAGTCGATCATCACCAAGCCGCTTCAGGGCCGCCCGGGCTGCCTGCTGCAGGTGCACGACATCACCGTCTCGGTCCGGCGCGAGCGGCAGCTGCGCCAGGGCCGCGCCGCGCGCTACCGCGCCATCGTCGACACCGCCACCGACGCCATCGTGACGGTGGACGAGAGCGGCATCATCCACTCCGCCAACCGCGCCGCGCACACGCTGTTCGGCAGCGTCGAGGGCGCGCTGGTCGACACCCCCATCGCCGTGCGGCTGGAGCAGTTCGAGGAGGGCCGCACCCGGGTGCACCGCGCCGACGGGCGCGAGGTGCACGTCGACATCTCCATCGGCGCCTGGACGGCCGAGGGGCGGCGCTTCTTCACCGCGATCATGCGCGACGTCACGGCGCGCATCGAGATGGAACGCACCATCATCGCCGCGAAGGAGGAAGCCGTCGCCGCCCGCATCGCCGCCGAGGCGGCGAACCGCGCCAAGTCGAAGTTCCTCGCCGCGGCGACGCACGACCTGCGGCAGCCGGTGCAGTCGCTGATGCTGTTCTCGGCCGCGCTGGCCACCGGGCAGGAGTACGGCCGCACCCACGAGGTGCTGAGCCACATGGACAAGGCGCTGGGCGCGCTGAAGGGCCTGCTGGACAGCCTGCTGGACATCTCAAAGCTCGACGCCGGCATCGTCCACGCCAAGCGCGAGGCGTTCCCGATCTCCGACCTGATGGACTCCATCGATTCCGGCTACGCCGGGGTTGCCGCCGCCAAGGGGCTGGGGTGGTCGGTCAGCGCGCCGGACGTGGCGGTGCACAGCGACCCCAACCTGCTCGGCCGCATGGTTCGCAACCTGGTCGAGAACGCCATCCGCTACACCCGGCACGGCGCCATCGGCGTCGAGTGCACGGTGCGCGGCGCGCGGCTGGCCATCTCGGTGCGCGATACCGGCATCGGCATCCCGCCCGAGAGCCTGGAGGAGATCTTCACCGAGTTCCACCAGCTCGCCAACCCGGAGCGCGACCAGAAGCAGGGCCTCGGTCTCGGCCTCGCCATCGTGCGGCGTCTGGCCGGGCTGCTCGACCACACGGTGGACGTACAGTCCGTGCCCGGCCAGGGGTCCGTGTTCACGGTGGAGGTGCCGCTCGACCGCGTCGAGGCGGTGGGACCGGACGCACCGGAGCGGCTGGACGGCAGCGGCGTCTTCGCCATCCTGATCGACGACAACCCGGTGATCCTCATGGGCCTGCGCGCCCTGATGGAGCAGTGGGACTACACGCTGATGACCGCGGAGTCCTGCGACGAGGCGGTGAGCGAGCTGTCCCACGCGGCGCGGGCGCCGGACGTGATCGTCGCCGACTACCGCCTGCGCGAAGGGCGCACCGGCACCCAGGCGATCCACACCATCCGCGCGCGTTTCGGCACGCACATCCCGGCGGTGATGCTGACCGGCGAGAACAGCCCGGAGTGCGTGCTCGACAGCAAGACCGAGGGCTTCACCATCCTGCACAAGCCGGTCGAGCCCGAACAGCTGCGCCGCACCCTCGCCGAGGTGATCCGCGCCGCCGGCCTGCGCCGCCCGCGCGGCCGGCGCGGGATGAAGCACGCCTAAAGATCGCCCGCCCCATCATCGAGACTCTATCCAATCCAGCAAGACGAGCGTCCGCGCCAGCGCTCCACCCACTGGTAATACCGCTTCAGCTTGAAGACATGAAAAAGCCCGGCCGCCGTAGGCGCCGGGCTTCAGTTTTTTCTATTTATTTAACTATTGGCGTTTCCTCCCCCGAAACCGATCCGGCTTTCGCCGCTCGACTTCGCTTGAAGACCTTATGCCAAAGTCTAACCCGGCTTTGAAGCAATCTATGGTAATAGCGCCTGTGTGCTTTCGGAGGACGGCCGACTTGCGCCTAAGGCGTATTCCGTTAAGGGAATACGCCTTAGGTATGAGCTCCAGCGAACAGCGCCCGCGCCTGCTCCGCCGTCGCCAGCGGGCGGCCGAGCAGCGGGGCGAGGTCCGCCGCCTGCCGCACCAGCGCCGCGTTGTCCGGCGCCGTGCCGCCGTCGGCCAGCAGCAGGTTGTTCTCGAAGCCGACGCGGCCGTGTCCGCCGAACGCCGCAGCCGCGGCGACGCACGCGGCCTCGCGCCGGCCGAAGGCGCACACGGCGAAGGGCAGCGGCCGGGTCCAGGCCGCCAGGAAGGGCAGCAGGTCGCGCGGGTCCGACTGCTGGCCGGCGCTGTAACGGCCCAGCACGAACAGCACGCTCGCGCCCGCCGCCGGCACCACGCCGCGCGCCAGCAAATCATCGAAGCGCCGCACGTCGTCGGCGTCGTAGAGGATGTACTGGATCAGCGTTCCCATCCCGGCCTGTTCAGCCAGGAAACGCGCGGCTTCGGGCTCGGCGGCGGCGTCCGGCACGAGCTCGCGCACGGCGGCGGAGAACGCCTCGGGCCGCAGGTCACGCATCGCCGCCATCTGCTGCGCCGGGGTGTAGATCCCCACCGCCTCGGTGGTCGCCTGGATCAGCAGCCCGTCGCCCACCGCGCGCCGGATGGCGGCGGTGGCGGCGCGGTAGGCGTCGGCGTCCAGGGTGTGCCGGCCCTCGGCGTCGCGGACGTGCAGGTGGATCATCGCCGCGCCGGCCTCCCGGCAGCGGGCGGCTTCGCGGGCCAGTTCGTCCGGCGTCATGGGAAGCGCCGGATGGTCGGCCTTGCCGCGGCGGGCGCCGTTCGGCGCCACCGCGACGATCAGGGGGACGTCGTTCATCAATCCTCACCGGCCGGTAGGGCGTGGCCATGCTCGTCGTGTGCCGGGCGGCGGTGCAGCAGGCGCGCGGCGAGGCGGCCGGCGTCCTCCATGTACAGGAACAGCACCGGCGTGATGTAGAGCGTCAGCACCTGCGACACCACGAGGCCGCCGACCACCGCGAGGCCCAGGGGCTGGCGCAGCTCGGCTGCGGCGCCGTGGGCGACGGCGATGGGCAGCGTGCCCATGATCGCCGCCATGGTCGTCATCATGATCGGACGGAAGCGCAGGACGCAGGCGCGCTCGATGGCATCGCGCGGGGACAGTCCCTGCTCGCGCTGTGCCTCCAGCGCGAAGTCGATCATCATGATGGCGTTCTTCTTGACGATGCCGATCAGCATCAGGATGCCGATGACCGAGATGACGTTCAGCTCCTGCCCGAACACCAGCAGCGTCGCCAGGGCGCCGACCGCCGCCGCCGGCAGGCCGGACAGGATGGTCAGCGGGTGGACGAAGCTCTCGTACAGCACGCCCAGCACGATGTAGATCACCAGCACCGCCGCGCCGATCAGCAGCGCCTGCCCCTTCTGGGCGTCCTGGAACACCTGCGCGGTGCCGGCGAAGCCGGTGGTCACCGTGGCCGGCAGGCCGAGCCGCTGCTCCACCGCGCGCACCTGCTCCACCGCGTCGCCCAGCGACGCGCCGGGCGCCAGGTTGAACGAGAGGGTGACGGCCGGCAACTGGCTCTGGTGGTTCACCGACAGCGGGCCGGCGGTGCGGTCGACGCGGGCGAAGGCGTCGAGCGGGATCAGCTTGCCCGCCGTGTTGCGGACGTAGACGCGCGACAGGGCGCTGTCGTCCTGCTGGTACTTCGGGTCCAGTTCGATGAGGACCTGGTAGTCGTTGGACGGCGTGTAGATGGTGGAGACCTGCCGCTGCCCGAAGGCGCTGTAGAGCGTCGAGCGCACCTGGTCCACCGCCACGCCCAGGGTCGCCGCCTTCTCGCGGTCGACGTGGACGTAGGCCTGCGGGCTGTTGAGCTGCAGGTCGCTGGTCACGTCCTGCAGGATCGGCACGTCGTGCAGCGCGCGCTCCAGCTTCTGCGACCATCCATACAGGTCCGAGAGGTCGAGCGCCTGGACGGTGTACTGGTACAGGCTCTTCGACGCGCGGCCGCCGATGCGCAGGTTCTGCACCGGCTGGATGAAGGCGGCGAGGCCGGGGATCTTCTGCATGTCGCGGCGCAGTTCCTGAACGATCTGCTGCGCCGGCGCGCGCTGGTCGCGCGGCTTGAGGGCGACGAACATGCGCCCGGCGTTGCCGGTGGCGTTCGGCCCGCCGGCGCCGGCCGCGGCGTTGACATACTGAACCGCCGGGTGCTGCTGCACCAGCGCCGCCGCCTGCCGCTGCAGCTCGGCCATCGCCGGGAAGGCGATGTCGGGCGCCGCCTCGGTGGTGACGAACAGCTGGCCGATGTCCTCCGTCGGGAAGAAGCCCTTGGGGATGGCGTTGTACAGGTAGGCCGAACCCGCGATGGTGCCGAGGAACACCAGCCCGGTGATCGCCCGCCAGCGCAGCGCCCCGCGCAGCGTCGTCTCGTAGCCGCGCAGCATGGCGTTGAAGCCGCCCTCCAGCACGCGGCCGAAGATCCCCTCCTCCTCCCCGTGCTTCTCGCGGGTCAGGAAGCGCGAGCACAGCATCGGCGTCAGCGTCAGCGACACGAAGGCCGAGGCGGCGATGGACATGGTCACCACCACCGCGAACTCGTGGAACACGCGCCCCACCACGCCGCCCATCAGCAGGATGGGGATGAACACCGCCACCAGCGACAGCGTGATCGAGACGATGGTGAAGCCGATCTCGCGCGAGCCCTTCAGCGCCGCCTCGAACGGGCGCATGCCCTCCTCGATGTAGCGGACGATGTTCTCCAGCATGACGATGGCGTCGTCCACGACGAGGCCGACGGCGAGCGTCAGGCCCATCAGCGATACGTTGTCGATGGAGAAGCCCAGCTTGTACATGCCCGCCGCCGTGGCGATCAGCGAGATCGGCACCGCCAGCGCCGGGATCAGCGTCGCCGACAGCTTGCGCAGGAACAGGAAGATCACCAGGATCACCAGCCCGATGGTGAGCGCCAGGGTGAACTGCACGTCCTCCACCGCCTCGCGGATCGACTGCGAGCGATCGTTGGTTACGCCGATCTCGACGCTGGGCGGCAGCTGCTGCTTGAAGGCGGGCAGCAGGGCGCGCACGCGGTCCACCACCTCCACCGTGTTGGCGTCGGGCTGGCGCTGCACCGCCAGCGTGATGGCGCGGGTGCCGTTGTACCAGTTGGCGATGCGGGTGTTCTCGACCGAGTCCAGCACCGTGGCGACGTCGCCCATGCGCACCGGCGCGCCGTTGCGGAAGGCGATGATCAGGTCGCGGAACGCCTCGGCGTTGGGCAGTTGCGGGTTGGCGGCGAGGACGAGCTGCTGGCGGGCACCCGACAAGGTGCCGACCGGGGTGTTGGCGTTGGCCGACGCCATCGCCTTCTGCACCTCGTCGATGCCGATGCCGCGCGCCGACAGGGCATCCGGGTCGATCTGCACGCGCACCGCGTACTTCTGCGAGCCGTAGATCTGCACCTGCGCCACACCCTCCAGGGTCGAGAGGCGCGGCTGCACGATGGTCTCGGCGTAGTCGTTCAGAGTGGAGAGCGTCTGCGTGGGCGAGCGCAGCGACAGGAACAGGATCGGCTGGTCGGCCGGGTTGACCTTGCGGTAGCTGGGCGGGGTCGTCATCTCCGCCGGCAGGCGGCGCTGGGTGCGGGCGATGGCCGCCTGCACGTCGGCGGCGGCGGCGTCGATGTCGCGCTCCAGCACGAACTGGATGGTGATCGACGTGTTGCCCAGCGTCGAGGACGAGGTGATGGTGTCGATGCCGGCGATGGTGGCGAACTCGCGCTCCAGCGGCGAGGCGATGGAGGCCGCCATGGTCTCCGGGCTGGCGCCGGGCAGCGAGGCCGAGACGCTGATGACCGGGAAGTCCACCCGCGGCAGCGCCGCCACCGGCAGCTGCCGGTACGCTGCCAGACCCGCGAGGACCAGCGCCGCCGTCAGCAGGATGGTCATCACCGGGCGGCGGATGCACAGCTCGGAGATGTTCATCACGACTGCCCTCCGGACTGGGTCGGCTTCGCCGCGTCCGCGTTGCCGGTCTTGGCCCCGCCCTTGTTGTCACCGGGGCCGCGCTCGGCGACGGGGGCGCCGGGGAACAGGCGGGACTGGCCGTCCACCACCACGCGCTCCCCGGCGGTCAGGCCGCTGCCGATGATGGCGAGGTCGCCGTAGGTGCGGGCCACCGTGACGGCGCGCATGTCCACCGTGTTGTCGGGCTTCACCACGTAGACGAAGCGGCCCTCCTGCCCGGTCTGCACCGCGACCGCCGGCACCGTCAGCGCCTGCGGCTCGACGCGGAGCGTCAGCACCGTGTCCACGAACTGGCCGGGCCACAGCAGCGTGTCGGCGTTGGGGAAGGTGGCGCGCACCAGGATGGTGCCGCTCTGCTGGTCGACCTGGCTGTCCACGAAGGTCAGCTCGCCCTCGGCGCGCGGGCCCTTGCCGCCGGAGATGCCCGCGGTGACCTTCAGCTTGCCGGCCGCGAGCGCGGTGCGGATGGCCGGCAGATGGCGCTCGGCGACGTTGAAGGCGACGTTGATCGGGCGCAGCTGCGTGATGGTGACCAGCGGGGTGGCGTCGGCGGCGCGCACCATGGTGCCCAGCTTGGCGTTCACCGTGCCGGTGCGCCCGGCCATCGGCGCGTAGATGCGGGTGTAGCTGAGCGAGACCTTGGCGCTCTCGATGGCGGCGAGGTCGGCCTTCACCGTGCCTTCCAGCGCGTTGGCGGCGGCGACCGCGGCGTCGTACTGCTGGCGGGCGGCGACGGCGCTGCGGAGCAGCTCGCCGTAGCGCACGACGTCGCCGCGCGCCTTCTCGAAGTTGGCGCGGTCGCGCTCCAGGTTCGCCTCGGCGACGCGCAGCTGCGCCTTCAGCGCCCGGTCGTCCAGCGAGAACAGCAGGTCGCCGGCCGCCACCTCCTGCCCCTCGGTGAAGTGCACGGTGTCCACCACCGTATCGACGCGCGCCTTGATGGCGACGGTGGCGATCGGCTGCACGGTGCCGATGGTGGACAGGTCGTCCGGCACCGCCTTCACCGCGGCGGCCTCCAGCACCACCGGGATGGACGGCTTGGCGCCGCCCCCCGCCTTGGCCGTCGTGGCGCCGGCCTGCGGCGCCACCTGGGTGTACCAGTAGCCGCCCGCCGCCAGCGCCGCGACCAGGAGGAGCATCACCAACCGCTTCATAGACCGAAACTCCCCGCGTCGTCGCCCGCCGGTCCCGCCAGCGCGCCCTTGAGTATGAGATCGAGAATGGCGGCCTCCAGCCGCTCCGGTTCCGCATCGCCGGCCATCATCACGGCGCCGCGCGCCATGCCGATGACCAGCAGCGGCGCCAGTTCCATGTCCAGCGACCGGAACCGCCCCGCCGAGCGGCCGGCCTCCAGCACCTCGCGCAGCGCCGCGGCGATGCGGCTGGTGCGGCGGCGCAGCACGGTGCGCATCTGCTCCGCCAGGTGCGAGTGGTCGCCGCCCAGCACCTTCAGCGCCGGCAGCTGCTCGGTAAAGGTGGTCAGCAGCGCCCGCACCTTGCAGGCCAGCACCGCCTCCGGCGCGGCGCCCTCCGGCGGCGGGGCGTGCAGCCGCCCCTCCAGCCGGGCCAGCGCCTCGTCGAAGGCGTGCAGGTACAGCTCCTCCTTGGAAGGGAAATAGCGGTACAGCGTGGCCTTTCCGACCCCCGCCTGCTTCGCGACGTCGTCCACCTGGACGTCGTGGTACGGCCGCCGCGCGAACAGCTCCGCGGCGGCCGCTAGGATCGTCTCGCGCCGACGCACGCGCCAGTCGGGGGTGGTGTCG
Source organism: Azospirillum sp. (assembly GCF_050789165.1). Taxonomy (NCBI): domain Bacteria; kingdom Pseudomonadati; phylum Pseudomonadota; class Alphaproteobacteria; order Rhodospirillales; family Azospirillaceae; genus Azospirillum; species Azospirillum sp. The sequence continues at coordinate 125,162 of NZ_JBOZRT010000047.1, read as the reverse complement.
AGGGGCATGAAAATGAAACTCGCCGGTTCCAAAACCGGACGATATCGTTTCACACCCTAATAATCAAGCGGGGTGGTATCCGGCTGAAAGTGCTAGGCCTCTACCCTCTCCGGAGCCGGATAGCGCGGCTCCAGCAGACGGGTGGGCTGGTTGGCGGGCCGCAGGCGCGCACCGTTGGCACGGATGTCCTGCCACAGCTCCTCAAGATAGGGCAGACCATTGAAGAGGGCCACTGCCGCCAGCACGGAAATCGTGTAACCGGTGGGCAGCGGATCCTCCTTCAGGCGCAGCGACCAGTCGGCCGGCCGGTCGCCGGCGCCGACCATGGCCAGCACCTCCGGCCAGTTCAGCACGGCGACGAAGGACAGCGCCATCAGCGGCAGCATCTCCAGGAAGCTGTGCACGTGCTGCTCCAGCGGCGTCACGTTGCGGTGCTGCACGGCGTAGCCCACGTCCCACAGCGCCGTCGCCTCGTGCAGCACGAAGGACGCGATCATCATCGCCAGCACCGGCGAGGTGATCTCCATGAACAGGGCCGCCAGGGTCGGCACGCCCATCTCCACCAGCATGGCGAGGTGCAGCAGGGATTCGTAGCTGCCGGTGGTGTGCTCGATGTCGGTGGCGCGGTGGCAGAGATAGTCGGCAACGCCGGAGGTGATCCACAGCGGCACCACGAAGAACATCAGGAAGTCGCGCGTCACCTGCGCCACGTCGACGCTGCCGTCGGGCTGGCGCCAGTGCTCCGCCGCCTCCTCGGTGTCCAGGCGATAGCGCGACAGGTAGCCGCCGGCCGCCTGCGCGGCGCGGCGCAAGCCCTCTTCCGCCCGGGTGCGCTGCTCGCGGCGGCGGAACAGGGCCGCCACCCCGACACCCAGGGCGAACACCGACGCCGTCGTGAACAGGAACCCGCGCATGCCCTACCCCCCCACCGATCACTCCTCGCTTGGGCCAACAGCGCCCGCCGCGTCCTGTTCCGGCACAGCGTCGGCACGGCCATTGACAAACGCCGGGTGCATGCATATTGAATGAACGTTCATTTTATAACGAACGATGCCGCACGAATCCCCGCCCCCGCCGACCCGCCGCACGCGCCGCAAGGAGGCCCGCCCCGCCGAGATGATCGACGCGGCGCGCGACCTCTTCATCGAGCGCGGCTTCGCGGCCACCAAGCTGGAGGACGTCGCCCGCCGGGCCGGCGTCTCGGTCGGCCTGCCCTACGTCTACTTCGAGAACAAGGCCGGCCTGTTCAAAGCGGTGGTGCGCGAGTCCGTGCTGCCCAACATCCGTCTGGGCGAGGAGCTGCTGGACAGCTTCCCCGGCACGACGGAGGAACTGCTGCGGCTCATCGTCAACCGCTTCTGGCAGATGAACCGCGAACCGTCGGCCGGCCTGCCCAAACTGGTGGTGGCGGAGGCCACGAACTTCCCCGACATCGCCCGCTTCTACATGGAGGAGGTGGTGATGCGCGGCCGGCGGTTCTTCGCCCGCATCATCCAGCGCGGCATCGACCGCGGCGAGTTCCGCCCGGTGGACGTCATGCAGATGGCCCGCGTGATGGCGGCCCCGCTGTCGATGCTGACCATCTGGACGCACTCCCTGGCCCCGCACGAACTCGACCCCGCGGCGACCGCCGAGGGATTCCTCGACGCCTATCTCGACCTCGTTCTGCACGGCCTGCGGGCCGCACCCAAGGACACCCCCGATGTCTGAGACTTCCCCGCCCCGGCGCCGCGGCATGCGCCGGATCCTGGTGACCCTGCTGGTGGTGGCGGCACTGGCCGGCGCCGGCCTGCTCTGGCAGGCGCGCAGCAGCGGGCAGGCGGCGGTCAACAAGGACGCCCCGGTGCCTGAGCGGGTGCTGGAACTGGCTGCGATCGAGCTGACCCGCGTCGCCCCGCGCCGCCTGACCGAGACGGTGCGGCTGTCCGGCTCCGTCGATCCGGTGAACTGGACGGTGGTGAAGTCCGAAGTCGCGGCGACGCTGGCCGAGGTGCTGGTGCGCGAGGGGCAGGCGGTGGCGCGCGGCGACGTGCTGGCCCGCTTCGACACCCGCGACCTCGCCGCCAAGCTGGCGGAGAAGGAAAGCAACCTCGCCGGCGCCAAGGCGCAGCTGGTCTACGCCGAGAAGACGCGCGCCAAGAACCTGGCGCTGCGCCAGAAGGACATCGTCGCCGAGAGCAGCTACGACCAGGCGCAGAGCACTTGGCAGTTCCAGCAGGCGACCGTGCAGGCGCTGGCCGCGCAGGTGGAGATGGCGCGCAAGGCGCTGAACGACGCGGTGGTCCGCTCGCCCATCGACGGCGTCGTGTCGGAGCGCACGGTCAACCCCGGCGAGACGCTGGCGGTGAACGCCAAGATGTTCGGCATCGTCGATCTCAGCCGCGTCGAGGTGACGGCCACCGTGCCGGCCGACGACGTGGCGCGCCTGAAGCCCGGCCAGACCGTGCTGCTGCGCGTCGAGGGCTTCGGCGAGCGCGAGTTCCGCGGCACGCTGGCGCGCATCAACCCGCAGGCGCGGCCCGGCACCCGGGCGATCCCGGTGTACGTGTCGATCGACAACGCCGACGGGGCGCTGCGCGGTGGCATGTTCGCCAGCGGCGACGCCGTGGTGGCCGAGGCCGGCGACGCGATGGCCCTGCCGCCGGTGGCGCTGCGTCGCGACGACCAGGGCGACTTCGTCCTGACCGTCGTGGGCGACCGCCTGACGCGCACGCCGGTGCGCCGTGGCCCGAGCTGGGCGCGCGGCGAGCTGGTGCAGGTCGAGGGGCTGGAGGCCGGCGCCGTGGTGGTGACCGCCCCGCTGCCCGGGCTGCAGGCCGGACAGGCGGTGCGGACGGCGGGGGTGTAGGCATCATAGCCCTCCCCCGCCTCCGGCGGGGGAGGGTTGGGTGGGGGCAACGGCGCGCACGAGAATCAACGCCTGCCGCCTCCGCCATAGCCCCCACCTTCCCACGCCTGCGGCGCGGGCCCCTTCCTCCCCCTGCGGAGCAGGGGGAGGGGTTCGTGACGATGTAGAGAATTCAAGGCCACCACCATGCCCATCACCCGCATCAGCGTCGACAACCCGGTGTTCGCCACCATGCTGATGGTGGCGCTGATGGTGTTCGGCCTGTTCTCGTACCAGCGCCTGGGCGTCGACCAGTTCCCCGACGTCGACTTCCCGCTGGTGGTGGTCTCCACCGAGTACCCCGGCGCCAGCCCGGAATCGGTCGAGACCGACGTGTCCCGCCCGGTCGAGGAGGCGATCAACACCATCGCCGGCATCAAGACGCTGACCTCGCGCTCCTACGAGGGGCGGTCGGTGGTGATCGCCGAGTTCGACCTGAAGACCGCCTCCACCCAGGCGGTGCAGGACGTGCGCGAGAAGGTCTCGGCCCTGCGCCCGGCCTTCCGCACCGAAGTGAAGGAGCCGCAGATCTCCCGCTTCAACCCGGACGACCAGCCCATCGTGTCGATCGCGGTGAAGTCGGACATCCGGACGCTCCGCGATCTCACCACGCTGACCGACCAGATCATCCTGAAGCGCCTGCAGAACGTGCGCGGCGTCGGGCGCGCCACCATCGCCGGCGGCGTCAAGCGGCAGGTGCAGATCCGCCTGAAGCCGGAACGGCTGGAGGCGCTGGGCGTCGGCGTCGATGAGGTGGTGCGCGCCATCACCAACGAGAACCAGGACATTCCCGCCGGCACCGTTGAGGGCGAGGGGCGCGAGCGCGTCGTCCAGGTCTCCAGCCGCTTCGCCACGCCGCAGCAGTTCCTCGACCTGATCGTGGCGCGCCGCGGCAACACGCCGGTGCGCCTGGGCCAGGTGGCCGAGGTGATCGACGGGCAGGAGGAGCAGGACTCCGTCGCCCTGTTCAACGGCAAGCCGGCGCTGGCGGTGGACGTGGTGCGCGTGCAGGGCGCCAACACGGTGGAGGTCGCCAAGGGCCTGCAGAAGGCGGTTGCCGAGATGCGCCAGAGCGGCGCCGTGCCGCCGGACGTGGAGTTCGTGGTGGTGCGCGACACCGCGCGCGGCATCACCAACTCGCTGAACAACGTGCAGAAGACGCTGGTCGAGGGCGGCGTGCTGACGGTGCTGATCGTCATGCTGTTCCTGGGGTCCTGGCGCAGCACGGTGATCACCGGCCTGACGCTGCCGGTGGCGGTGCTCGGCACCTTCGCGGTGCTGCACTTCATGGGCTACACGCTGAACGTCATGACGCTGATGGCGCTGTCGCTCGCCATCGGCATCCTGATCGACGACGCCATCGTGGTGCGCGAGAACATCATGCGCCACCTGCACCGCGGCCAGACGCACCGGCAGGCGGCGCTGGACGGCACGGCGGAGATCGGGCTGGCGGTGCTGGCCACCACGCTGACCATCGTCGCGGTGTTCCTGCCGGTCGCCTTCATGGGCGGCATCATCGGCCGCTTCTTCCTGCAGTTCGGCATCACCGTCTCGGCGGCGGTGCTGATCTCGCTGTTCGTGTCCTTCACGCTCGACCCCATGCTGTCGTCGCTGTGGTACGACCCGGCGGCGCACGGAAAGCACGGGCGCGGGCCGTTCGGCCGCGTCGCGCAGTGGTTCGAGCGCGCCTTCGAGGGCTTCGCGCAGGGCTACGGCCGGGTGCTGGCGTGGTCGCTGCGGCGGCGCTGGATCGTCATGGTCGCGGCGGCGGCGATCTTCTTCGGCAGCTTCACGCTGGTGCCGCTGATCGGCACCGAGTTCGTCCCGGCCGCCGACCTCGGCGAGTCCGTGGTGGAGGTGGAGACGCCGGTCGGCTCGTCCCTCCCCTACACCACCGCGAAGGTCGAGCAGGCGGTCAAGGCCCTGCACGAGTTCCCGGAGATCGCCTACACCTACGCCACCGTGAACACCGGCGTTTCCGTCGGCAAGAACAAGGCGAGCGTCTACGTCCGCCTCGTGCCGATCGAGCAGCGCAAGCGCTCCCCCAACGACCTCGCCCGGCCGATCCGCGAGCGCCTCGCCGCCATCCCCGGCATCAGCATCAACGTCGGCATCCCCGGGGTGGGCGGCGTGCAGAAGCAGATGCAGGTCTCGGTCCAGGGCCGCGACATCGCCGAGCTCGACCGCATCGCCGGCCAGATCACCGGCGCCATGAACCGGATCGCCGGCTACGTCGACATCGACAGCAGCCTGAAGGCCGCCAAGCCGACGCTGTCGGTGCAGCTGAACCGCGACCTTGCCAGCGACCTCGGCATCGGCACGGCGCAGGTGGCGTCGACGCTGCGGCCGCTGTTCGCCGGCGACAAGATCTCCACCTGGAAGGCGCCGGACGGCGAGACCTACGACGTGCACGTCCGCCTGCCGGAGAGCGCCCGCACCAACCGCGGCGACCTCGACCGCATCTACCTCGCCAGCTCGACCAAGGACACCGACGGCAACCCGCGCATGGTGCCGCTGAGCCAGATCGCCGACGTGCAGACGACGCTCGGCGCCTCGCAGATCAACCGCCGCGACCTGGCGCGTGAGGTGCTGGTCAGCGCCAACGTGCAGAACCGCCCGGTCGGCGATGCCGGCAAGGAGCTGCAGGCGGCGTTGGCGCAGGTGCAGCTGCCGCCCGGTTACCGCATCGTCTTCGGCGGTTCCACCAAGGACATCGCCGAGACCACGGGCTTCGCCGCCCAGGCGCTGAGCCTCGCGGTGATCCTGATCTACCTGATCCTCGCCTCGCAGTTCGGCAGCTTCCTGCAACCCTTCGCCATCATGGCGTCGCTGCCGCTGTCGCTGGTGGGCGTGTTCCTGGGGCTGCTGATCGCCGGCTCCACGCTGAACATCTTCAGCGCCATCGGCTTCATCATGCTGATGGGGCTGGTGACCAAGAACGCCATCCTGCTGGTCGACTTCTCCAACCAGGCGCGCGCCCGCGGCAAGGACCTGCGGGACGCGCTGGTCGAGGCCGGCATCATCCGCCTGCGCCCGATCGTCATGACCACGGCGGCGATGGTGTTCGGCATGCTGCCGCTGGCGCTGGGCATCGGCGAGGGCGCGCAGCAGCGGGCGCCCATGGCGCACGCGGTGATCGGCGGGCTGATCAGCTCGACCGTGCTGACGCTGCTGGTGGTGCCGGTGGTGCTGACCTTCCTGGACGGCATCTCCCGCCGTCTCAAGCGCTGGTTCGGGCGCAAGCGTCCGGACGCGGAGCGGGTGGCGCCGGCGGAGTAGGATTGCGATTGCCCCTCTGCGTCCCTCCCCCGCTTCGCGGGAGAGGGGGCGGCCGATGAAGCGGCAGAGTTCCCTCCACCGCGAAGCGGGGGAGGGCTAGGGAGGGGGCAAAATTCCGCTCAGTTCGGCCGCCGTCCCGCCTGCATCGCGCGCAGGTCCTCCTGGAGCATCGCCTGGAAGCGCAGCAGCGCGCTGCGGCGCTGCGGGCGGTCGGAGCAGCCGGCGATCTCCTCGTCGAGCATCGCCAGCATCGCGCGCGTCTCGTCCTCGGGCATGCGCCAACCGCACAGCGGTTTCATGGGCGGCCTCCGCCTGTTCGTCGCTGGGACGCACCGACATACGCCCCTAAGGCGCGGCTGGAAAGCTCTCCAAAGGTCAAAGGGGGGCGGTTCGCCGCCCGGCATTCGTGGCGAATGCCAATCATCAGTCAAAAAAATTGGGCCGCCGAAGCGGCCCAAGTTTCAGGGAGGAAACAACGAAACGGGAGACGATACAGGCACCGTCTGAACACCATTACAGCCGAAGACCATTAATGGCTGGTAAATGTTGCACCTGCTCCGTCGATATACCGAAATCGAAAGTTGAACATGAGCAACCTGTAGCTCGAGCATTTACGGACAACCTACGGCACCGAATGGGACTGGCGCAACGCACGGATAGTGATAACGTCACGACCACGACAGCCACCGAGGATTCGCATGCCGCCCGACACCCTGCCCGCCACCACCGACTTCCTCGCCTGGGCACGGCGCAACGGCGGCCGGGCGGAGTTCGTGAACGGCACGGCGCAGCACCTGCCGGCCGGCTCGCTGGCACACGACACCATCTGCGGCAACCTGTTCGCCGCACTGCACGCCGGGGCCGACGGCATCGAGCGCCACGTCTTCCTGGGCGCCCTGGTGGAGGTGCCGGGCGTCGGCTATCTCAGCCCCGACCTCGTGTTCGGCACCTGGAGCCCGTCCGGCGAGGAGGTGCACGTGCGTGGCCCGCAGCTCGTCGTCGAGGTCACGTCCCCCGACACCGCGGCGCGCGACCGCGGCTTCAAGTGGAAGGCAATGCAGACCGTCGCGGCGCTGGAACGCTACGTGCTGGTGGACGAGGCGGAGTGGTCGGTCGAGGTCTTCGCCCGCGGCGCCGACGACGGCTGGCGCTACGAGCGGCTGACCGGCACGGAGGATGTTCTGAGCATTCCCTCCTTCGGCTTCGCCATGCCGCTCGCCGCCGTGTACCGCGGCGTGTTCCGGGCCTGACGGATGCCCCGCTACCCGCTGTCCGACCATTGCGACGGCCGGCGCTTCCGCAACGTGCACGCCTCCACCGACAAGCGGTTCGCGGACGTGCTGCGCTTCTGGCGCTCCAAGAACGAATGGACGCCCTGGCCGGAACGGGTGGACGACCCGCCCGCCCCGCCGCCGCCGGGCGCGGCGCCGGACGGGCACGCCGCGCTGACCTTCGTCGGCCATGTCACCTTCCTGATCCGCGTCGGCGGCTGCACGCTGCTGACCGACCCGGTGTGGTCGCCGCACGCCGGCCCCTTCGGCCGCCTGGGGCCGAAGCGCGCGCGCCCGCCGGCCCTGCCGTTCGCGGATCTTCCGCCGCTCGACGCCGTGCTGGTCAGCCACGGCCACTACGACCACATGGACCTGCCGACGCTGAAGCGCCTGTCCGGCACGCCGGTGATCGCCGGGCTGGGCAACAGGCCGTTCCTGGAGCGCCGCGGCGTCCGCCCGGTGCACGAGCTGGACTGGTGGCAGTCGGCCGAGGTGGGCGGGGCGCGCGTCACCTTCGTCCCGGCGCAGCACTGGTCGAGCCGCACGCTGTTCGACCGCAACACCACGCTGTGGGGCGGCTTCGTCGTCGAGTCCGGCGGTGCGTGCGTGTATTTCTGCGGCGACGCCGGCTACAGCCCGCACTTCCGGGAGATCGCGGCGCGCTTCCCGCGCATCGACGTGGCCTTGCTGCCGATCGGCGCCTACGAGCCGCGCTGGTTCATGACGCCGCAGCACATGAACCCCGAGGAGGCGGTGCGCGCCCACCGCGATCTCGGCGCCCGCGCCAGCGTCGCCATGCATTTCGGCACCTTCCGCCTGACGCCGGAGGGCATCGCCGAACCCGTCGCGGCGCTGGACCGCGCCCGCGCCGCGCACGGAGTGGGCGAGGCCGACTTCCGCGTTCCCGCCTTCGGCGAAACGCTGGTGCTTGCCGCCGGTTGAGCGTTCGGCCCATGATGGGGCACATCCGGGGGGAAAGCGGCAGCATGAGCGGTGTCCAGTTCGACGAGCGCGCGCGATACGTCGTGTTCGGCCTGTCCGGCCGCACGCTGGCGCTGCCCGCCGCCGCGGTCGCTCGTTTCCTGCCGGTCCCGGCTCTGGAGACGCCACCCGCCCTGCCGCCGGTGGTGGCCGGGGTGTTCCGCTGGCATGGCCGGGTGGTGCCGGTGCTGCGGCTCGACCGGCTGCTCGGCCTGGGGGAGCGTGCCATCGGACTCTACACCCCCCTCCTGCTGCTGGAACGCGACGACGGGCCGCTGGCGCTGGCGGTGGACCGCGTGCACGGCATGGCCGACGGGGAAGCGCAGGAGATCGCCGAGGATCTCAGCTTCGAGGGCTGCGCGCTTGCGGTGATCACGCACGAAGCGGGCAGCGCCACGGTGCTCGACCCCGGCCGCCTGCTCACGCTGGCCGAGGAGCGCCGGCTGGAGGACTTCCGCGCCCAGGCCGAGGAAAGGCTCGCGCAATGGCAAACGCCCCAATGACAAACGCCATCAGCGCGCGCACCCAGGCCGTCCTGGACGACCCCGTCTTTCCCGTGGTCAAGGCGCAGGTTCTCCAGCGCACCGGGCTGGCCTACTACGCCGACAAGGACTCGGCGCTCGCCGAGCGGCTCGCCCGCCGCCTGGAGGAGCGCGGCGTGACGCGGCTGAGCGACTACCTGACGCTGCTCCCCGCGGCGGCGGAGTTCCAGGCGCTGGTCAACGAGCTGGCGGTCGGCGAGACCTTCTTCTTCCGCTACATCGAGCAGTTCGAGGCGCTGCGCGCCGTCGCCATCCCGGAATGCCTGCGCCGCAACCGCAACCGGCGCACGCTGCGCATCTGGAGCGCCGGCTGCGCCACCGGTCCCGAGGTCTACACGCTGGAGATCCTGCTGAAACAGAACTTCGGCGCGGAACTGGAGGGCTGGCAGGTGACGCTGCTCGGCACCGACCTCAACCGCGCCTTCCTCGACCAGGCGCGCCGGGCCAGCTACAGCCACTGGGCGGTGCGCGGCCTGCCCGAGGACACGCTGAGCGCCTACTTCCACCATCACCGGCAGAGCTGGCAGGTGCGGCCGGAGTACCGGGAATGGGCGAGGTTCGAGGTGTTCAACCTCGTCGAGGGCCGGCTGCCCGACCCGGCCCGCGGCTTGGCCGCGTTCGACATCGTGCTGTGCCGCAACGTGATGATCTATTTCGACGAGCCGACGCGCGCCCGGCTGCTGCGTGGCCTGCGCGACACGCTGGTGGACGGCGGCTGGCTGGTGGTCGGCCACGCCGAGACGGGGCCGGAGATCGGCGCCGTGTTCACGCCGGTCCCGGTGCCCGGCGCCACGCTGTACCGCAAGCCCGACCCGCTCTGCCGCGCCGCCGAGCCTCCGCCCCTGCCGCCGCTGGCGCAGCCCCTCCCCCCTCCGGAACCCGAACCGCCGCGCAAGCGCGCCGTCAAGCCCGCCGAACCCGTCGAACCGCCGCCACGCCCCGTTCCCACGCTCACCGACGTCGAGGAGCTGGCGGAGCGCGGCGAGCGCGGCGCGGCGCTGGACGCCTGCCTGGAGCTGGTCGAGCACGACCGCTTCAACGCCGCCGCGCACTTCCGTCTCGGCCAGCTGGAGGACGAGGCGGGGGCCGGCGACCCGGTCGCCGCCTTCCGCCGGGCGCTGTACCTGGAGCCGGACTTCACGCTCGCCGACTACCATCTGGCGCTGGCCTACTGGCGGCGCGGCAAGCTGGGGCCGGCGCAGCGGCACTTCCGCAACGCCCGCGACGGGCTGGCGAAGCACGCCGACGAGGAGCTGGTGGCGCACGGCCGCGGCCTCACCGTCGGCGAGCTGCGCGGCATGATCGCGCTGTGGCTGTCCGGCGACGAGGCCCGCGGATGACCGCCGCCCGCCGCATCGACTGGGACGAGGTCCGCGCCCGCATCGCGCGCCAGCGGGCGGCCCTGGAGGACGCCTTCGCCGGCCGCGGCCCCTGGGCCGACGAGCTGCTGCGCCGCCGCGCCGTGCAACTCGCCGGCGATGCCGACGACCGGCGGACGGCCGACGCGCTGACCGTGCTGGTCGCCCGCGGCGCCGCGACCACCTATGCGCTCGAGGTGAGGCATCTGGCCCGCATCCTGCCGTTGCCGCGGGTGGCCCCGGTGCCGGGCGCGCCGCCGGAGCTGCTGGGGCTGATCGCCGCCGGCGGGCGGGTGATGCGTCTGTTCGACGTGGACCGCCTGTGCGGTGGGGAAAGCGATGCGGACGGCAGCGGCTTCGCGGTGACGCTGCGCGGCGGCGAACGGCCGGCGGCGTTGCGGCTGGCGACGGTGGAGGCGGTGCGGTCGCTGCCCGCGGCCGACCTGCGGCCGGTGGACGGCGGACGGCTCATAAGGGCGGTGACGGAGGAGCGCGTGGCGCTGCTCGACGTCGCCGCGGTACTCGAACGGATCGGTGCGGCGGGGGAACGATGACGTTTTCGGTCAGGAACAAGCTGATGCTGGGGTTCGGCGCCGTCTGCGCGCTGGCGGCGGCGCTGGCGCTCTACCAGATGGACCGCTTCTCCATGGCCATGCGGGTGATGTCCTCGGTGGTGGTCAACGACGTGCGCATCACGGACATGCTGCGCACCATCACCGAGCAGCAGGCCAACCTGCGCAGCGACCGCGAAACGGTGCTCAACGCGGTGGCGCTGGCCCGGGTGCAGAACCGTGCCGCGGACATCGGCGCCCTGCGGCTGCACTATCTGGAGGGCGCGCGCGTTCTCCTCGACGGCATCGCGGAGATGAAGGCCTTCACCGTTGAGCGCGCAGACCGCGGAGTCACCGAGCGCCGCCGCGTCGCCTGGCAGGAGGCGGTCACCGCCATCAACGACCTCGACCGCGCCGCCCGCGCCATCGTCACCGAAGCGACGGTCGCCTTCGACTTCCTGGACAAGGGCCAGTGGGACGAGGCCCAGGCGCGCCGCCCGCACCTGGACGAATTGCGCCGCGCCCTCGACGAGCGGCTGAACGCCATCAGCACCATCATCCGGCGCCTCAACGAGACCGGCCGCGGTGAACTCGACAGCATCCACCAGGAAGTCGCCACCTCCTCGATCGCGGCGCTGACGGGCATGGTCGCGCTGGCGGTGCTGATCGCCTACGTGATCGGCCGCTCGGTCACCCGCCGGCTCGGGATGGCGATCGGGTTCGTCGGGCAGGTGGGCGGCGGCGACCTGACGCAGACCATCGCCGTGCCCGGCAACGACGAGCTGGGCGAGCTTGGCCGCCATCTCGGCGAGATGACGGCGCGGCTGCGCTCGGTCGCCGAGACCACCCGCGGCACCGCCGAGAGCGTGCACGCCGCCACCGCGCAGATCCGCGCCTCCACCCAGCAGCAGGCGGCCAGCGTCGCCGAGCAGCTCGCCGCCGTCGAGGAGACCACGGCGACGCTCAGCGAGATCACCGAGTCCGGCGCGCAGATCAACCGCCGCGCCCAGGACGTGGCGCGCGGCGCCCAGGCCGCCTCGGCGGCCAGCGATTCCGGCCTGCGCGCGGTGTCCGATACCAACGAGGCGATGAACGCCATCCGCGAGCAGGCGGAGGCGGTGGCCGAGAACATCGTGCTGCTGTCCGAGCGCACGCAGGCCATCGGCGAGATCATCGTGACGGTGAACGACATCGCCGAGCGCTCGCACCTGCTGGCGCTCAACGCCGCCATCGAGGCGGCGGCGGCCGGCGAACACGGCCGGACCTTCGCCATCGTCGCCAACGAGATCAAGAGCCTCGCCGACCAGGCCAAGGAGGCGACGGCGCAGGTGCGCTCCAACCTCTCCGAGATCCAGCACGGCATCAACGCCTCGGTGATGCTGACCGAGGAGGCGGTGAAGCGCGTCGCCGCCGGCAAGCGCCAGACCGACGCCACCGAGGCGACCATCCGCGAGATGGCCGAGACCATCCAGGAGAGCGTCATCGCCTTCCAGCAGATCGTCGCCGGCACCAACCAGCAGCAGATCGGCCTGGAGCAGGTGATCCAGGCGCTGCAGAACATCCGCGAGGCCAGCACCCAGACGGCCGCCGGCACCCGCCAGCTGGAAGGCGCCGCCGGCAACCTCAACGCGCTCGGCCAGGGGCTGGTCGAGGCGGTGCGGAACTACCGGGTGTGAGGATGCGGCGCGTGGCCCCCTCCCCAGCCCTCCCCCGCTCTCGGCGGATCCGGAGGATCCGCCTTCCGCGTCAGCGCAAGCTTCGCTTGCGCGAGAGCTGCGCGGTGGAGGGGACAACGGCACCCTCTCCCGCGCAGCGGGGGAGGGCTGGGGAGGGGGCAACCCCGTCCGTCCCATGAGCGACATCCGCGAACGGCTGCTCGCCGCCTTCGACCTGGAGCACAAGGACCACCTCGCGGCCATCCGCGAGGCGCTGCGGGCGGCCGACGAGGGGCGGGGCGCCGGCATCGACATGGTGGAGATCCACCGCCGCGCGCACAGCCTGAAAGGCGCCGCCCGCGCCGTCGACCTGCCGGAGGTCGAGGCGCTGGCGCACCGCCTGGAATCGGTGTTCACCGCCGTGCAGAAGGGCACCCTGCCCTTCGACGCGCGGGTACGCGTTCCGGTCCGCCGGGCGCTCGACGCCATCGAGGACTCCGTCGCCTGGGCGACCCGCGGCGGGCCGCCGGTGGACGGCGCCGACATCCTCGCCGAGCTCGCCCGGCTGACCGGCGACGAGGCCGCGCCGGTTCCCGCCCCGCGCCCCGCCGCCGAGCCGGCGCCACGCCCCACCGCCGCGGTGCGCACGCTGGTGCGCATCCGCGCCGAGGGGCTGGAACGCCTGCTCGACACCGCTGCGGCGCTGCTGCCCGAGGTGGAGGGCCAGGACCGCGTCGCCGACGAGCTGCGCGTGCTGCGCCGGGAGTGGGCCGGCATGGCGCAGGCGTGGCAGCGGCTGCGCCGCGGCCTCGACCGCGGCCTCGACAAAGCGGGCGGGCGCGATGCCCACTTCACCGCCGCGCTGACCACTTTCGAGCGCCGGATGCGCGCCGCCGGTGCGGCTCTGGATGCCGCGCACCGCCACCACGACCGCGGCCTGTGGGCGCTGCGCCGCTGGGGCGGGGCGCTGCACGAAGACGTGCGGCGGCTGCGCATGGTGCCGGCGGAGACGCAGTTCGGCGGGCTCGGCCGGATGATCCGCGACCTCGGCCGCGGCCAGGGCAAGGACATCGAGGCGGACATCCGCGGCCTGGAGGTGGAGGCGGACCGCGCCGTGCTCCAGCGCCTCAAGGACCCGGTCATGCACCTCGTGCGCAACGCGGTGAACCACGGCATCGAAACGCCCGATCAACGCACCGCGGCCGGCAAGCCGCCGGGCGGGCGCATCCTGGTCGAGGCGTCGGTGGCCGGCGGCCGGCTGCGGCTGCGCATCGAGGACGACGGCCGCGGCCTCGACTTCGCCGCCATCCGCCGCCGGGCGGCCGACGGCACGCCCGACGACCGTCTGCTCGATCTGGTGTTCGAGCCCGGCTTCTCCACCGCCGAAACGGTGACCGAGATCGCCGGGCGCGGCATGGGCCTGTCGATCGCCCGGCGCGAGGTGGCCGGCCTGCAGGGCCAGCTCACCCTGACGCCGCGGCCGGAGGGCGGCACCGTCATCCTGATCGAGGTGCCGCTCAGCCTGTCGGGCCAACGCCTCGTCTTCGTCGAGGCGGGCGGACAGGTGATGGCGCTGCCGGCCGCCGACGTGGTGCGCCTGCACCGCGCCGACGCCGCGTCGCTCGGCTCCCTGGAAGGCCGGCCGGTGGTGCTGATCGACGGGGAGGACGTGCCGGTCTCCAGCCTCGCCGCGCTGCTCGGCCTGCCGCCGCCCGACGCGGTGCGGGAGCATGTGCAACTCGCCGTGGTGCGCAGCGGCGAGCGGCGCACCGCGCTGGCGGTGGACGCGCTGGTCGCCACCCGCGACGCGGTGGTCGCCTCGGCCGAGGAGGCCGGGCTGGACCCGGCACGCTTCATCGGCACGGTGCTGCTCGACGACGGCTCGCCCGCGCTGGTGCTGAACGCCGCGTCTTTCGGCGCGGCGGAACCGGTGGCGCTGCCCGCCGTCGCCGCGGCGCGGCCGGCCGCCAAACCGTGCATCCTGGTGGTGGACGACAGCATCACCACCCGGACCCTGGAAAAGAGCATCCTGGAGGCCCACGGTTACGACGTGGTGCTGTGCGTGGACGGGCGCGAGGCGCTGGAACGTCTGGGCACGCTCAAGGTTGACCTCGTGGTCAGCGACGTGGAGATGCCGCGCATGGACGGGTTCGCGCTGGTGCAGGCGGTGAAGACCGACCCGCGGCTGACCGACATCCCGGTCATCCTCGTCACCTCGCGCGGCAGCGACGAGGACCGCGAGCGCGGCATGCGCCTCGGTGCCGACGCCTACATCGTCAAATCGCGCTTCGACCAGGACGACCTGCTGGAAAGGATCCGCCGGCTGCTATGACCCCGCCGAGCAAGGTGAAGGTGCTGATCGTCGAGGACTCGCCGGTGGTCCAGCAGCTGCTGGCGCACATCGTCGGTGCGGATCCGCGCCTGGAGGTGGCCGGCGTCGCCTCCACCGGCGAGGAAGCGCTGCGCATGGTCGAGCGCGCCAAACCGGACGTCGTGTCGCTCGACATCCGGCTGCCCGGAATCGACGGGTTCGAGGTCACCAAGCGCCTGATGCGGCAGCATCCGGTGCCCATCGTGGTGGTCGCCGCCGACGTGAAGGACCTGGACATCCCCATGCGGGCGCTCCAGGCCGGCGCGCTGGCGGTGGTGGAGAAGCCGGTCGGCCTCGGCCGCGCCGACTATCAGGCGGTCGCCCGCCACCTGTGCACGCAGCTGCACGGCATGAGTCAGGTCAAGGTGATCCGCCAACGCACCGAGCGCTTCCCGGTCCGTTCCCGCGTCGCCGATCCCGCCCCGTGCGCCGCCGCCCCGGCGCGGCCGCCGGGCGGGCGCTACACGGCGCTCGGACTGGTGGCTTCCACCGGCGGGCCGCCGGCGCTGGTCAAGGTGCTGTCCGGCCTGCCGAAGACGTTCCCGCTGCCGATCTTCCTCGTCCAGCACATCGGCGCGCCCTTCGTTGCCGGCTTCGCGCAATGGCTGGAGACCGTGTGCCCCTTCCCGGTGGAGCTGGGGCGGATCGGCATCCGCCCGCTGCCGGGCCGCGTCTACGTGGCCCCGGGCGACGTGCACATGACGGTGGAGCGTGGCACCATCCGGCTGACCGGGGACGCCCCGGTGTGCAGCCAGCGGCCGTCCGGCGACGTGCTGTTCAGTTCGCTGGCTTCGGCGTACGGTCCTGGGGCCATGGGGGTGCTGCTCACCGGCATGGGCGAGGACGGCGCGCGCGGATTGCTGGACATGCGGCGCGCCGGCTCCTACACCATCGCCGAACACGCGTCGACCGCGGTGATCCACTCCATGCCGGGCACCGCCGTCCGCCTGGGCGCGGCGGTGGAGGAATTGCCGCTGCCGCAGGTGGCGCCGCGCCTTGTGGCTCTGGCGTCGCAGCAGATGGAGGGGGTGTGATGCCGGCCAAGGTGCTGGTCGTCATCGGGTCGCAGACCCAGGGTCTGCTCTTCAAGCACCTGCTGGAGCAGCGGGGGCTCGAGGCGGAGTGCGCGGACGGCGTGCCCGCGGCGCTGGCGGCGCTGTCCGTCGGGCGCCCCACGGCGCTGCTGGTCGATTCCTCCTCGCTCGGTGCCGACGGGGTGACCGAGCTGCACGGCAAAGCCGACGGCACCCCCATGCTGGTGCTGGGCAGCGCCCCGCTGCCGGCCCTGGCCGGGGTTCAGCGCGCCGACGGCGGCGATCCGGCGGCAGCGGTGACGACCCTCGCCACGCTGCTGGCATCCGCGCCGTCGGACGTCCTCTCCCCGGCCGACATCCTGCGCCGCGGCCGGATCCTGGTGGTGGACGACAGCGTCACCTACCGCGAGTTCCTGCGCCTGGAGCTGGAGGCCGAGGGCTGCCGCGTGCTGATCGCCCGCAACGCCGAGGAGGCGGAGGCGGCGCTGAACGGCGGCGGATTCGACTGCGTGCTGCTCGACCTCGTGATGCCGGGGACCAGCGGCGTGCAGCTGTGCCGGCGATTCGACCAGTACCGCCGCGATCACACGGCGCTGTTCCCGATCCTGATGCTGACCAGCCAGGAAACCGACGAGCAGCTGATCGCCTGCCTGGAGGCGGGTGCCGACGACTTCATCGGCAAGTCGCGGCCCATGGAAATCCTCAAGGCGAAGATGATGGCTCTGCTGCGCAGCAAATTCTTCGTGGAGGACCGATTGTCCAACACGGCTACGACCATCAGGTAATTCATACCGCTTTCGAGTGATTCCGCGACGCCGCCACGCTCCGGTACGGTCATGGCTGCGCCTGACACCAATGTGGAGACGCCTTCGTGACCGCCCAGCACCCCGTCGCGCCGTCGCACGGGACCGACGCGCCGATGCCGGCCAGCCTGGAAACGGCACGGCGGATCTGCCACACCGCCGGCGTGCCGGCGCTGCTGGTCGATTCATCGCTGTCGACGGTCTGCGCGAACGCGGCGCTGGGCGCCCTGCTCGGCCGCCACCCCACGGCGGGGGAGCAGGTCCAGGCGGCATTGCGCGACGCCGGCCCGGTGTTCGAGGCGGTGGCCCGCACGCTGCTGGCGCAGGGCGGCCGGGCGGCCGATGCCGGAGTCTCCGTCGACCTGCCGCTGCCCGACGGGCAGGCGCCGTTGCGCCTGCGCGCCATCCCCATCGTCGAGCATGGGCGTGCCTGCGGCGTGCTGGCGCTCGGCGACGGCACCGCGATGCGCGCCGCCGAGGATCTGCGCAGCGAGATCGAGCGCGCCGCCGCCGCCAAGTCGCGCTTCCTCGCCTCCGCCAGCCACGACCTGCGCCAGCCGTTCCAGGCGATGCGGCTGTTCCTGGAAGTGCTGCAGATGCAGATCACCGACGACAGGGCGCGGCAGACCGCCGGGCTGCTCGGCAACGCCATGGCGGCGGGCGAGAAGCTGCTGAACGCGCTGCTCGACATCTCCACCCTCGACGCCGGCACGGTGCAGGCCAACCCGCAGGTCTTCGACCTGGGCGAGCTTCTGGCCGACCTTGCCGGAGAGTTCCGCCCGCAGGCCGAGGAGAAGGGGCTGAAGCTGCGGGCACGGCTGTTCCCGGCGCAGGTGCGCAGCGACCCGGTTCTGCTGGAGCGCATCGTCCGCAACCTCGTCTCCAACGCCATCCGCTACACCCGGCGCGGCAAGGTGCTGCTGGCCATGCGGCGGCGCGCCGGCAAGGTGCGGATCGAGGTGTGGGACACCGGCTTCGGCATCCCCGACGCGCAGACCGAGGCGATCTTCGACGAGTTCCACCAGTTGGAGAACCCGGCGCGCGATCCCAACCGCGGCCTCGGCCTCGGGCTGGCGATCGTGCGGCGCCTGTCGGCGCTGCTGAAGACGCCGGTGGACGTGCACTCGCGCGTCGGCCGCGGTTCGGTGTTCACGGTGACGCTGGAACCGGCCGAGCAGCCCGAGCAGGCCTGGACCGAGGAGCCGGCGGTCCACGCCGCCGGTCCGCTGGCCGGCACCACCGTGCTGGCGGTGGACGATGATTCCATGGTGCTGACCGGCCTGCAGCTCAGCCTGGAAGGCTGGGGCTGCACGGTGGTCTCGGCCGGGGACATCCGCGAGGTGTTCGTGCGCCTCGACCAGCTTGAAGGGCCGCCGGACGTGATCCTCACCGACCTGCGCCTGCCCAACAAGGTCACCGGGTTCGAGGTGATCGACCGCGTGCGCAAGATTTACGGCCGCGAGATCCCGGCGATCGTGCTGACCGGCGAGACCGGGCAGGCCGAACTCGCCGAGGGCCAGCGCCGCCACTGCGCCTTTCTGCACAAGCCGCTGCACCCCATGGAGCTGAAGCGCGTGCTGAGCCAAGTGACGGCGCCATGCGCCCCGGTGCGGCCGGCGGAGTAGAGGCCGCCTGCCACTTATCCCGGCAGCACCCGCGCCAGATCGAAATTCTCCGCGAACGCGATGGCCGCGCCGTGCGTGTGCCGCGAGGCGACGCGCAGCACGCCCTCGCTGGCGATGGTGGGGAACTTGCTCTTCTGCAGAACCTGCTGCGCCGCGTAGAAGTCCTTCACCTTGACCGCGAACCCCGCGAAGCACGGGCGCGGCGCCGACAGCACCGGGTCATCGGCCCACAGGTGGACCAGCGCCGGCGGCGGCGCCACGACGATCGGCGCACCGCCCGTCTGCACCACGCGGACGGTGCCGCGCGGCTCGACGTGCGTGCCGAACAGCGTGGCGTAAGGGCCGGCCACCGCCTCCGGGTCGTCGGCGGCGACGATCAGCGCGGCGAGCGCGGTGGCGCCGTTCTCATGCGTCAGGTACTCGGGCCGCCAGACCACGTCGCGGGTGTGGTGCTGGCACAGGAACATCCGCCCGCCGGGCGTCGCCGCCGGCGCCACCTGGGTGATGGTGAAGCGGGCGTCGCGCCGGCCCTCCGGCAGGTCCACCGGACGGCCGAAATCCACCGCCTCACCGCCCGACAGGCCGGCACCGGCCAGCTCCGCCTGCGTGCTCCGGGCGTCGGCGGTCTTCAGCGCGGCGGCGGCGAGGCCCTCGCGGGTCTTCAGGAACTCCGACCACGCCGCCGTGGCGGGATTCGGCTCCTCGATGGCCAGCAGCTCCACGTAGTCGTCGGGGAACATGATGGTGTGGTTGGCCGACTTCAGCTCGGTGTGGCGGCCGCGCGCCGTCAGCGTGAAGCCGAGCCGGGCGTACGCCTCGCGCGCCTTGTCCAGGTCGCGCACCGCGATCACCAGATGGTCGATGCCGTCGATGCCGTGGGGCATGTCTCAAGTTCCTCATCATGCCCTCCCCCAGCCCCGCTGAGGGAGGAAGGGGCCCCATGCTACGCATGGCGGAGGTGGGGGCAAGGCCTTTCCGAGGGGGCGCTGTCCCACCTGCCCTCCCCACTTCACCGCGCCGAATCGGGTCAGCTATGCCCTTTGACCTAGATCAATCAGTTATTTCTGTTCCAGGCGT
The DNA here is from genome assembly GCF_050789165.1 of Azospirillum sp. Lineage (NCBI taxonomy): Bacteria > Pseudomonadati > Pseudomonadota > Alphaproteobacteria > Rhodospirillales > Azospirillaceae > Azospirillum > Azospirillum sp. Next base: position 105,728 of record NZ_JBOZRT010000047.1, on the reverse strand, counting down.
ACCTTGCTAAAGACAAACGATCCGGGAGCCCCAAAATGTCTCTGCTCGCTCGCGTTGGCATCGGCCCGAAGATTTACGCGGTCGTCGCGCTGCTCAGCGTGGTGACGGTGGGGCTGTCGCTGCACCTCAACAACGCGATGTCCGTCGTGGACGGCAAGTACTCCGCGTTGCTGGACAAGGAGATGCAGTTCGCGCTCAAGCTCGAGCGGATGCGGGGCGATGCCGCGAACATGGGCCGGCAGGTCAACAACGTGCTCCTGGCGCAGGAGCCGGCCGAACTGGCGCCCCTGGTGAAGGCCATCGCCGAGATCCAGGCGGCCATCGCCGACTCCAACAGGACGCTCGCCCGCCTCGCCAAGCCCGAGCACCGCGCCGCCGTCACCCGCATGACCGAGATGATGGAGGCGGTCAAGGCGATCCTGCCCCGGATCTACGCCGAGAAGGAGAAGGGCGACCACGCGGAGGCCGCCGCTCTCTACCGGAAGGAGGGCCGTCCGCTGCTGGTCGACACCTTCACCATGGCCGCCAAGCTGTCGGATGAGGTAAACGCCGACGCGCAGAAGATTTCCGACCGGCTGTCCGCCGAGACCGAGAGCGCGGCGGTTCAGTCGCTGGTGATCGCCGCGGCGATGCTGGTGCTGGGCGCCGCCGCATCGGTCGTCATCGCCGTCTTCGGCATTCGCCGCCCCATCGCCACGCTGAACGCCGCCATGGAGCGGCTGGCCCGAGGCGAGGCGACGGTGGAGATCGAAGGCCGCACCCGCGGTGACGAGGTCGGCTCGATGGCGCGGACCGTCGAGGTGTTCAAGGAGAACCTGATCCGCACCCGCCGCATGGAGCAGGAGGCCAAGGAGGCCGAGACCCGCGCCGCGGCGGAGAAGCGCCGCTCCATGCTCGACCTCGCGCAGCGCTTCGAGGACCGCGTCGGCGGCGTGGTGAACTCGGTCGGCAGCGCCGCCACCGAGCTTCAGGCCACCGCCTCGCAGCTCGCCGCCGCGGTGGAGGAGGTCAGCGCCCAGTGCGTGGCCGTCGCCGCGGCCTCCGAACAGGCCAGCGCCAACGTGCAGACCGTGGCCTCCGCGTCGGAGGAGATGTCCACCGCCATCCACCAGCTGTCCGAGCGCGTGACCCGCGCCGCCGGCCGCTCCAAGGCCGCCGCCAGCGGCGCCGAGCAGGCGCAGCGGGAGCTGGACGCGCTGTCCTCCGCCATCGAGCAGGTGGACCAGATCGTCGCCGCGATCAACGCGGTGGCGGCGCAGACCAACCTGCTGGCCTTGAACGCCACCATCGAGGCGGCGCGCGCCGGCGACGCCGGCAAGGGCTTCGCGGTGGTCGCGTCGGAGGTGAAGAACCTCGCCAACCAGACGCACGCGATGACCGAGCAGATCGGCTCGAACCTCGCCGCGGTGAAGGGCGCCTCGGGCAAGACGGTCGAGGCGATGCGCAGCATCATCGGCCAGGTCGGCGACATCGACCACTCGACGGCCGAGATGGCGGTGTCGGTGGAGCAGCAGAGCGCCGCCACCGGCGAGATCAGCCGCAACGCGCAGCAGGCGGCGGTGGGGACCTCCGAGGTGTCGCGCAACGTCGGCGGCATCCAGCAGGCGGAGGGCGAGACCAGCGCCGCCACCAACAACGTCAAGCGCGCTGCCGACAGCCTCGCCGGGCAGTCCGCCATGCTGAAGCAGGAGATGGACGCCTTCCTGGCGGAGATCCGGGCGGCGTAACGCGCACGCCGCAACGCTCAGAGGTGCGTCCGTACGTCCCACAGTTCCGGGAACAGGCGCACCTCCAGCATCTTGCGCAGGTACGACACCCCGGCCGTCCCGCCGGTGCCAGTCTTGTGGCCGATGACGCGCTCCACCGTGGTGACGTGGCGGAAGCGCCACTGGCGGAAGTTGTCCTCCAGGTCGACCAGCTTCTCGGCCAGCTCGTACAGGCTCCAGTGGTGGTCCGGGTCGCGGTAGACCTCCAGCCACGCCTTCAGCACGCTGTCGTTGGCCTGATAGGGCTGCGACCAGTCGCGCTCGACGCACGCGGCGTCCACCGGCAGCCCGGCGCGGACCAGCGCGCGGATCGCCTCGTCGTACAGGCTGGGGGAGTTGAGCGCGCGGTCCAGCAAGCCGGCCAAATCCTCGCGGTGGCGGTGCGGCTGCACCAGGGCGGCGTTCTTGTTGCCCAGCATGAACTCGATGGTGCGGTACTGGTAGGACTGGAAGCCGGACGCCTTGCCCAGGCTGTCGCGGAACGCCGTGTACTCGCTGGGCGTCAGGGTGGACAGCACGTCCCACGCCTGGATCAGCTGGTTCATCACCCGCGCCACCCGCGCCAGCATCTTGAACGCCGGCCCCAGGTCGCCGCCGGCGATGTGCGCCTTGGCCGCGCCCAGCTCGTGCAGGATGAGCTTCATCCACAGCTCGGTGGTCTGGTGCTGGATGATGAACAGCAGCTCGTTGTGGTTGTCCGACAACGGCATCTGCGAGTGCAGCAGCCGGTCCAGGCCGAGATAGTCGCCGTAGCTCATGTCCCGGCTGAAGTCGAGGTGGGCGCCGTGGTGCTGGTTGGTCTGGTCGGGCATGGCGTGTCTCCTCAGGTCACCGCGGCGCGGCGGTGGAACTCGGGCCGGTCCCAGGCCCCGGTGGTCAGGATGTCCTTCAAGATTCGCACGGCGTCCCAAACGTCGGCGTAGCGCAGGTAGAGCGGCGCGAAGCCGAAGCGCATGATGTCCGGCGCGCGGAAGTCGCCGATCACGCCGCGCCCGATCAGCGCCTGCATCACCGCATAGCCCTGGGGATGCGCCACGGAGACCTGGCTGCCGCAGCGCTCCGGGTCCTCCGGCCCGACCGGCGTCAGGCCGAAGCCGGCGCACTCCCGCGCCAGCAGATCGCGGAACAGGCGGGTCAGGCCGAGGCTCTTGCGGCGCAGTTCCGCCATGTCCACCGCCAGCATCTCGTCCACGCCGGCCTCCAGCGCCGCCATGGCGAGCACGGCCGGCGTGCCGCACAGCGCGCGGCGGATGCCCGGCGCCGGCTCGTACGCCGCGCCGAAGGCGAAGGGCGTGGCGTGCCCCATCCAGCCGGTCAGCGGCTGGCGGAAAGCCTCGTGGTGGCGCGCGGCGACGTAGAGGAAGGCCGGCGCGCCCGGCCCGCCGTTCAGGTACTTGTAGCCGCAACCCACCGCAAGGTCGGCGCCGCAGCCGTCGAGGTCCACCGGCAGCGCCCCGGCGCTGTGCGCGAGGTCCCACAGCATCAGCGCCCCGGCGTCGTGCGCGGCGCGGGTGACCGCGGCCATGTCGTGCACGGCACCGGTGCGGTAATCGACGTGGGTCAGCATCACCACCGCGGTGCCCTCGTCGATGGCGGAGGGGATCTCATCACGCCCGACCATGCGCAGGTCGACGTCCGCGAGGTCCGCCAGGCCCTGCACGATGTAGAGGTCGGTCGGGAAGTTGCCGCGCTCCGACAGCACGACGCGCCGCCCCGGCCGCATCCGCGCCGCCGCAGCGAGCGCCTTGAACAGGTTGATCGAGGTGGAATCCGCCACCACGACCTGCCCCGGCGCGGCGCCGACCAGCCGGCCGATCTTGTCGCCGACGCGCTGCGGCAGGTCGATCCAGCCGGCGTCATTCCAGGAGCGGATCAAGCCCCTGCCCCACTCCTCGCGCAGCACGCGCTCGACGTGGCCCGGCGTCTCCCGCGGCAGCGCGCCCAACGAGTTGCCGTCCAGATAGATCACGCCGTCTGGCAGTTCGAACCGCTCCCGCCGTCCGGCCAGCGGGTCGGCGGCGTCGAGGGATGCCACCTCGTCCCGCGTCATCGCGGCAGCTCCCGCAGCACGGCGCGCACCGGCGCGGCGTCCAGGGTGGCGAGCTTCAGCGGCAGAGCGATCAGCTCGTAGTCGCCCGGCCCCACGTCGTCGAGCACCAGCCCTTCCAGGATGGCGAGGCCGTGCGCGCGCACGCGGTTGTGCGCATCCATGGTCTTCAAGGCCTGCGGGTCGAGCGACGGCGTGTCGATGCCGATCAGCCGCACGCCGTGCACCGCCAGCAGGTCCACCGCGTCGGGCTGGACGGCGGTGAAGTCCTCGTCCCAGCGCTCCACCGGGTTGCGCGTGTAGGTCTTGAGGATCACCCGAGGCGGTGCGCCGTCCAGCTTGCCCTCCAGCGCGTCCACCGGCACCCGCGCCTCGCAGCCGCGCACGTCCACCACCCGGCAGCGGCCGAGATAGACGGACAGGTCCAGCTCCCCCGCCGGCCGGCCGTCGGCGGCGTAGTGCAGCGGCGCGTCGGCGTGCGCGCCGGTGTGGGTGGACAGCGTGACGCGCGAGACGTTGACCGGACAGCCAGGGCCGAGCACCCAGGTCCGCACCTCCTCGTACGCGGTGTCGCCGGGCCACACCGGGATGCCGGGCCGCAAGGCCGGGCTGATGTCCCAGATGCGGAGCCCGGTGTCGTCTCTGGTCTGCATGCGCCCATCCTCCTCCCGTCGTTCGACTCTATGTCGGATGCGCAGGGCCGCGCGTCCACCGCGCCCGGCACCTTTCCGGCCTGGGGCTGTTGGCGGTGGGACGTGATCGACTGAAAGGGAGATTTCCATGCGTCACGCGATGTTCGCGGCCGTCTCGGCCCTGGCGCTGATCAGCGCCCCGGCGTTCGCCCAGTCCACGTCCGGCAGCACCGGCTCTGGCGTCGGCTCCAGCGGCGGCGGGACCACCATGACCAGCCCCTCCGGCTCGACCGGCAGCTCCTCGACGCTCGACTGCACCGCCGGCAGCACCGATCCGCGCTGCCGAGGAATGTCGGGCAGCTCGTCGGGCAGCATGGGGTCGTCGGGCAGCGGCATGGGCACGTCGGGCAACAGCACGGGCACGTCGGGCGGCTCGATGACCGGCACGCCGGGCCATTCGACGGGCGGCGCCACGACCCCGACCGGCCCCGGCGGCAGCTCCAGCGGTGCGAGCGGCGGCGCGGGGTCGTCCGGCGGCGCCGGCGGCGGCGGCACCGGCAGCTCGGGCGGAGCCGGCGGCGGCGGTTCGGGCAAGTAACCGGTATCGTTGAGCGAACGAGAGGACGGGCGTGCACCCTGGTGCGCGCCCGTCCGTCTTTCTGCGGGCGCGGCAACGCACCCCAGGCATTTCCCGGGCAAGTGGAGCATAATGCGTCACGGCACGTATCACGCTGGACCGAGGGCGCCATGGCCGAGAGCATCGACCACTACGAACTCCTGATCTGGGACGACGGGCTGTCCGTCGGTGTGCCGGAGATGGACGGCGAGCATCAGGTCCTGGTGGGCCTCTACAACGACGCGGCGCGCGCCTTCGCCGCCGGCTGCGGCCGCGAGGAGAAGCGGAAGCTCCTGAACGAGCTGGACACCTACGCCTTCTACCATTTCGGCATGGAGGAGGCGCTGATGCGCGTCTGCCGCTACCCCAAGGCCCGGGAGCATGGCGGCGAGCACGCCGGCTTCCGCCGAGAGCTGGCCGAACTGAAGGCCGAACTGGACTGCGCCGAGGACGAGGACGCGTTCGAGCAGCACGCGCTGACCTTCATCCGCACCTGGATCAGCCGGCACATCCAGGGCTCCGACCGGGCGCTCGGCGCCTTCCTGGCCGAGGCCTCGGCGCGCTGGAGCGAGCAGCGGACGGGCGCGGCTGGCTGAGCGCGCGCATACTACCCCTGCGCGTGCGCCCCCTCGACGGGCCGCCGTGGCTCTGACATGGTCGGCGCCCTTGCCGCCCGTGCGCCGTCGTGACCGTGTCCTCCACCAAAGCCCCCGCCTTCCGCTCCGCGTTCCGGCACCGGTCGTACGCGCTGTTCTGGTCCGCCCGGCTCGGCTCCTGGCTGGCCGAGCAGATGCAGGCGGTCGCCGTCGGCTGGCAGATGTACGGGCTGACCGGCGACCCGCTCGACCTCGGCCTGGTCGGGCTGTTCCAGTTCCTGCCGACGCTGGTGCTGTCGCTGATCGCCGGGCAGGTGGTGGACAGCTTCGACCGCCGCCGCATCCTGGCCTGCGCCCTGGCGCTGCAGACCGCCGCCGTCGGCGCGCTGTTCGCGCTGACCGCCGCCGGCGCGGCGACGCCGGGGCTGATCTTCGCCGTGGTGTTCGCCATCGGGCTGGCCAAGGCGTTCGCCGGGCCGGCGCTGAGCGCGCTGATCTCCGCCGTGGTGCCGGCCGAGGACCTGCCGAACGCCATCGCCTGGAACTCCACCGCCATGCAGACGGCGACCATCGGTGGGCCGGCCCTGGGCGGGCTGCTCTACCTCGCCGGGCCGGCGGTGGTGTACGGCACGGCGACGGCGCTGCTGTCGGTTGCCATCCTGCTGGTGGCGGCGTTGCGGCCGCGGCCGGTGGCGCTGTCGGCACGCGGCGTGTCCTGGAGTTCGCTGCTCGCCGGGGTGCGCTTCATCGGCAGCCGGCCGGCGATCCTCGGCGCCATCTCGCTGGACATGGTAGCGGTGATGCTGGGCGGGGCGACGGCGTTGCTGCCGGTCTACGCCAAGGACATCCTGTTCGTCGGCCCCTGGGGCCTCGGCCTGCTGCGCAGCGCCCCGGCGCTGGGCGCGCTGCTGACCGCGGTGGCGCTGGCGCGCTGGTCGATGAAGCGGCACGCCGGCTGGCACCTGCTGGGCGCCGTCGCCGCCTTCGGCGCCGGAACGGTGCTGTTCGGCCTGTCCACCGACGCCGCGCTGTCCGGCGTGGCCCTGTTCCTACTGGGCGCGGCGGACGAGGTCAGCGTGTTCATCCGGCAGACGCTCATCCAGCTCGCCACGCCCGACCAGATGCGCGGGCGGGTCGGCGCGGTGTCGGGGCTGTTCATCGGCGCCTCCAACCAGCTGGGCGCGTTCGAATCCGGCGTCACCGCGGCGTGGTTCGGGGCGGTGCCGGCGGTGGTGCTGGGCGGGGTCGGCTCCATCGTGGTGGCGGCGCTGTGGGCGTGGCGCTTCCCCGACCTGCGGCGCATCGACCGGCTGCTCTCCATCCGCTGAGCAACCGCGCGGAGAGTGGCACCACCGGAGAGCCGCCTCTTGCCGTTTGCGCTCCCTCGCCTTCCGCGCTTGTCGATTAATGTCATAGGCATGAACGCCGCGACACTCATCTGCCTTGGCATGGCGTGGCTGGCCGTCGTCTGTGCGGCCGTGGGACTGCCGCGTCTCGCCGTCGCCTTCCTCGTCGGCACCGTTGACCTCGGGCTGGCCGGGCAGGTGCTGCCGCTGCTCGACACCGACCCGCTGACCATCGTCGTCGGGTGCACGACGCTGCTCACCGTGTGCGGCACGGTGGCCAGCGAGGATTAATATTCGCGGTCGGGATGGTCGCGGTGGTCGCCCAGGCCCATGATGCCCACACCCATGGCGACGCTGCCGAAGGTGATGCAGATCGAGCCGATGAACAGATAGAGCCCGATCCCCACCGAGTCCGCCGCCACCAGCAGCGTGCGCAGACTGCCCACGTCGAACCCCAGCATCGCGGCGCAGAACACCAGTCCCGCCGTCACGCCGGCGGCGAGATGCTTGGCGAGGAAAATGAGGGCGCTGCGTTCCTTCGGCGTCATGGGCCAACTCTAGCCCTCGCCGGCTGGCCCGTCTATTCTCCCGACGGTGCAACGGGACGGGGCGGCGCGTGACCGAGGGGAGCCAGTTGGGCGTAACGGCGGTGATCGTGGCGGTGGCCGGATCGACGCCGCGCGTGGTCACCGTACGCAGCGCCTTCGAGGTGCCGCCCGCCTTCCGCCGCGGCGACATGCTGCCGCCGCCGCGCGACGCGCTGCCCGGCGCCGCCTTCAACCCGCAACGCTTCCGCACCCTCCAGGAAGGCCTGCGCGCCGTGGCCGAGGAACTGTCCGGGCTGTCGCTGCGCTACGTCGAGCAGCTCTACACCTTCGGCGACCGCCATCGCGACCCGCACGAGCTGTTCGGCGGCCCGCGCTCGGTCACCGTCGGCTATCTGGCGCTGGTGCGCGACGCGCCGGCCGGCGGCGAAACCGAGGCGGCGGAGTGGCGCGACCTCTACGACTACTTCCCCTGGGAGGACTGGCGCGACGAGCGCCCGGCGCTGCTCGACGCCATCGTCCTGCCGGCGCTGCGCCGCTGGGTCCAGGCCGCCGCCGGCGAGATCGAACGTGACCGCCGGCAGGAGCGCGCCCGGCTCGCCTTCGCGCTGGACGGCGATGACTGGGACTCCGAGCGCGTGCTGGAACGCTACGAGCTGCTCTACGAAGCCGGGCTGGTGGTCGAGGCGTTCCGCGACGGCGAGCTGGAACGGCTCGCCGGCATCGAGCCGAGCGGCATAGACCCGGGGGTGCGGCGCGATATGCCCCGCGCGCTCGGCCGACCGATGGCGCGCGACGGGCGGCGCATCTTGGCGACGGCTCTGGAACGGCTGCGCGGCAAGCTGAAGTACCGCCCCATCGTCTTCGAGCTGCTGCCGCCGACCTTCACTCTCAACCAGCTGCAGCTGGTGGTCGAGGCCCTGTCGGGCACGCGGCTGCACAAGCAGAACTTCCGCCGCCTGATGATCTCCGGCGGCTTCGTCGAGCCGACCGGCGCCTTCGAGAGCCAGACCGGCGGCCGCCCCGCGGAGCTGTTCCGCTTCCGCCGCCAAGCGATCCACGAACGCACCAGCGCCCGGGCGATCCCCGAGGGGTGAGGACGCAAAGCCCTCCCCTAGCGGGGCTGGGGGAGGGATAGGCTTGACTCACCCGTCATTTATACTCATCATGAGAATTATAGTTTCCACTCACCACGAGCATAAGCCATGGACGCGATCACGCCCACCGCCCTGCGCCTGGAGTACACGCCCGAGATCGCGGCGGCGACCGCGCCGGTCTATGAGCGGCTGAAGCGCGTGATCCCCGCCGTCGAGTGGCCGTTCCATGCTCCGCTGGTGCACGCCATCAACCAGCTGAAGCGCGAGCGCGACGCCGTCATCCTGGCGCACAACTACCAGACGCCGGAGATCTTCCACGGCGTGGCCGACATCGTCGGCGACAGCCTCGCCCTGGCCCGGCAGGCGGAGACGACCGACGCCAAGGTGATCGTGCTGGCCGGCGTCCACTTCATGGCCGAGACGGCGAAGCTGATGAATCCGGACAAGATCGTGCTGATCCCGGACACCGCCGCCGGCTGCTCGCTGGCCGAATCCATCACCGCCGCCGACGTGCGGCTGCTTCGCCAGACCTATCCCGGCGTGCCGGTGGTCGCCTACGTCAACACTTCGGCCGAAGTGAAGGCGGAGGTGGACATCTGCTGCACCTCCGGCAACGCGGTGGAGGTCGTGGAATCCCTCGGCGCCCCGCGCGTCATCATGCTGCCCGACGAATACCTGGCCAAGCATGTCGCCTCGCAGACCAGCGTCGAGGTGATCGCCTGGAAGGGGCACTGCGAGGTGCACGAGCGCTTCACCGGTGATCAGATCCGCGAGTTCCGAAGCCGCTTCGACGACCTCGTCGTCATCGCCCATCCAGAGTGTCCGCCGGACGTTCTGGAGGCCGCGGACTTCGTCGGCTCCACCGCGCACATGATCCAGATGGTCGAGAAGCGCCGCCCCCCGCGGGTGCTGATGGTCACCGAGTGCTCGATGAGCGACAACATCGCCGCCAGCCTTTCCGACGTCGAGTTCGTGCGGCCCTGCAACCTGTGCCCGCACATGAAGCGGATCACGCTGTCCAACATCCTGGAGTCCCTGCAGACGCTGGAGCCGCGCGTCGAGATCCCGGCGGACCTCGCCGGCCGCGCCCGCCGCTCGGTCGAGCGCATGCTCGCCGTGCAGCCGAAACCCCGTGCGTGAGGATCCCATCATGCTGACCGTGCGCGATTCCGACGTGCTGGTCATCGGCTCCGGGCTGGCGGGAATGACGGTGGCGCTGACGCTGGCGCCCCACCCCGTCACCCTGCTGACCAAGACCGCCGACCTGCCGGGCGGCTCCAGCCTCCACGCACAGGGCGGCATCGCCGCCGCGCTGGCACCCGGCGACAGCCCGAAGAGCCACGCCACCGACACCGTCGCGGCCGGCGCGGGGCTGGTGGACGCCGCCATGGCGGCGCTGCTGGCCCGCGAGGGCGCCGCGCGCGTCGCCGAGCTGCTGGCCGACGGCCTGCCCTTCGACCGCGACGCCGCCGGACGCCCGCTGTTCGGCCGCGAGGCCGCGCACAGCGCCGCCCGCATCGTCCACGCCGGCGGCGACGCCACCGGCCGCACGCTGGTCACCGCGCTGGCCGAGCGGGTGCGCGCCACGCCCTCCATCGACGTGCAGGCGCAAGCGTTCGTCACCGACCTCGTGGTCCGGCACGGGCGGGTGTGCGGCGCGCTCGCCCACCATCCCGAGGGTTGGGTGCTGCACCGCTGCCCGCGCGTGGTGCTGGCGACCGGCGGCATCGGGCAGGCCTTCGCCCGCACCACCAACCCGGTGGAGGCGACCGGCGACGGCCTCGCGCTCGCCGCCCGCGCCGGGGCGTGGCTGTCGGACGTGGAGTTCGTGCAGTTCCACCCGACCGCGCTCGCCACCGACGGCGACGCCCCCGCGCCGCTGCTGACCGAGGCGCTGCGCGGCGCCGGCGCCCTGCTGCTCGATCGGAACGGCAGGCGCTTCATGCCGGACGAGCACCCGCTGGCCGAGTTGGCCCCACGCGACGTGGTCGCCCGCGCCATCGGCCGCCGCGTCGCGGCGGGGGAGCCGGTGTTCCTCGACCTGCGCCCGGCTCTGGCCGCCAAGCCCGACGGGTTCCCCACCGTGCTGGGCTTCTGCGCGGAGGCCGGCTTCGACCCGTGGACGCAGCCGGTGCCGGTCGCCCCCGCCGCGCACTACCACATGGGCGGGGTGTGGACGGATGCGCACGGGCGCACCAGCGTCCAGGGCCTGTGGGCCTGCGGCGAGGTCGCCTGCACCGGCGTGCACGGCGCCAACCGGCTGGCCAGCAATTCGCTGCTGGAGACGCTGGTGTTCGGCGCCCGCGTGGCGCGCGACGTGGCGGAACGGCCGACGACGCCCTCCCTTCCCTTCGCCCTGCCCGAACCGCCCGCCGTGCCGGGCGACGCCGCGGCGCCGCTCGTGGAGATGATCGTCGGCGCCGCGCGGCGAGCGCTCTACGCCGGCGCCGGACTGGTGCGCCACGCCGACGGCCTGACCGCCGCCACCCTGCGGCTGCAGCGGCTGGCCTCCGACCTCGACGCCCTGCCGCCGCACGCCGGCGTTGGCAGCGGCGCCGTGCGCCGCTGGGGCGAGGCGCGCAACCTGCTGCTGGTCGGGCGCCTCGTGCTGCACGCCGCGCTGCGCCGCGAGGAGAGCCGTGGCGCCCACTGCCGCCTCGACTTCCCGCGCGAGGCCGTTCGGCCCGAACGCTACACCTTCACCCTTGCCGACCTCGACCGGGCGCAGCCCGCCGGAGACACCGCATGCCGAACCCTCTGATCTTCGAGCCGATCGTCCGCAACGCGCTGCTGGAGGACCTCGGCCGCGCCGGCGACCTGACGACGGACGCCATCGTCCCGGCCGACGCGATTGCCACCGCGGTGATCGCCGCCCGCAAGGACGGACGGGTCGCCGGGCTGGAAGCCGCACTGACCGCCTTCCGCATCCTCGACCCGTCCGTGGAGATTGGCGTCGAGGTGCCCGACGGTGGGGACGTGCGGGCCGGCGGCGCCATCGCCACGGTGCGCGGCACGGCGCGCGCGCTGCTGACCGGCGAGCGCACGGCGCTCAACCTGCTCGGCCGGCTGTCGGGCATCGCCACGGCGACGCGGGCGCTGGTCCAGGCCGTGGAGGGCACCAACGCCCGCATCGTCTGCACCCGCAAGACCACGCCGGGCCTGCGCGCCCTGGAGAAGCACGCGGTGCGGCTGGGCGGCGGGGCGAACCACCGCTTCGGGCTCGACGACGCGATCCTCATCAAGGACAACCACATCGCCATCGCGGGCGGCATCCGGCCCGCCGTCGAGCGCGCCCGCGCCGCCGTCGGCCACATGGTCAAGATCGAGGTGGAGGTCGATACGCTGGCGCAACTGGACGAGCTGCTGTCCCTGAAGGCCGACGCCGTGCTGCTCGACAACATGGATCCGGCGACGCTCCGGCGCGCGGTGGACATGGTGGCCGGCCGCATGATCACCGAGGCGTCGGGCAACGTGACGCTGCAGACGGTGCGGCCGATCGCCGAGGCCGGGGTGGACATGATCTCGGTGGGGTGGATCACCCACTCGGCGCCCAACCTGGACGTCGGGCTGGACATGTGACAGGCTGCGGGGATGCCGCTCTTCAGCTTCCCCGACGAGGCGCAGTGGGACGACGCCACCGCGACGCTGACCTTCACCGTGAAGGTCGGCGAGTACGAGGGCACGGTCTTCGTCCCGCGCGCCGTCTTCACCTCGCTGATGGAACGCCGCCCGACGCCCGAGGAGGCCGACGCCTTCTTCCACGCCAACCGCCCGGTCTTCGAGAAGGCGGTGGAGACCCGCATCATGGACCGCGCGCTGGACCCGGACGCCAACATCCACCTGACGGCGCGGGACGTGCGGCGGGCGATTCCGAGATAGCATCCCAGTCCCTCCCCCGCCTCCGGCGGCGGAGGTTAGGTGGGGGCAGCGGCACCGGCGGCAGGCGTTGATTCTCGTGCTCGCCGTTGCCCCCACCCAACCCTCTCCCAGCGGGGCTGGGGGAGGTCTCAGAATGCAGCCGCCAACCAGTCTTCAAAGTGCCGTTGCGCCCCACGCGGGATGGTGAGCTGGAACACCGGCGCGTCACTGGTCTTGACCAGCAGCGCGTGCAGCTGCGCGAAAGCGCACAGCGCCGAGCGGCCCACCGGGAACACCCGCGGGTGCAGGTCCAGGGAGCAGCCCTTGTTCAGCAGCGTCACCGCGTCCGGTCCGCTCAGCCTGAAGGTGACGCGGGTGTCGCTGACGTCCACGGCCATGCCGCGATCGCGCACCGCTTCGCACAGCCGGGCGGTCAGGGCTTCGGTGTCCCCAGGCGCGCACTCCACCAGCCACGAGGTCGGTTGCAGCCAGTACAGGCTGACCGCGCCGAGCACCGCGACGTTCGGCTCCGGCGGTGCCACGCCCAACACGGAAACCACCGCGTCGACGAACGCCCGGTCGCTCGGGCGACCGCGCAGCGCGATCCGGCCGGCGGGAGGCATCAGGTGCACGGTGTCAGCCATGGAGGCGCTCCCCCTTCGGGTCGTAGAAGGCAGGTGGCACCAGCTTGGCGCGGATGCGCGTGCCGCCGGACAGCACATCGACGTTCTCGCCCATCCGCGCGCGCCCGGCGCGCACCATGCCCAGCGCCACGGGGTGGCCGAGCGTCGGGCTGAGCACGCTGGAGGTCACGTGTCCGTCGCTGCCGTTCTCGCCCAGCACCTGGGCGCCGGTCGGCAGCGGGGTATGGGTGTCGGCGCTCATCAGCCCGACCAGTTGCAGCCGGTTCGGATCGACGCCCGCCGGCCGGCTCAGCGAGCGGCGGCCGGCGAAGTCGCTGGCCTTCTTCGCGACACCCTTCGCCATGCCGATGTCGTCCGGCAGCGTGGTGCCGTCCGTATCGACGCCGACGTGGATGAAGCCCTTCTCCAGCCGCAGCACCAGCAGCGATTCCACGCCGAGCGGCGTGATGCCGTACGGCGCGCCCGCCTCCAGGATGCGGCGCAGGAACGCCTCGGCGTGGCGGGCGTGCACGGAGATTTCGTAGCTCAGTTCACCGGTGAAGCTCACCCGCGCGACGCGGGCCGTGAGACCGGCGACTGTGCCCTCGCGGTAGGCCAAATGCGGGAACGCGTCCGCCGTGAGGTCGATGTCGGTGCCAAGCGCGCGCAGCACGTCGCGCGCCCTCGGGCCGGCCAACGTCATCACCGCCCACTGCTCGGTCACCGGCACCACCCAGACGTCGAGGTCCGGCCACTCGCACTGCAGCCACTCCTCGAAGATCAGCGGCACGCGGGCGGCGTTGCCGCTGGTGGTGCCGACCAGGAAGCGGTCCTCGGCGAGGCGGGTGATGACGCCGTCGTCGGTGACCACCCCGTGCTCGCTGGCCATCACCACGTAGCGCGTCTTCCCCACCGGGATGGTCGAGACGGTCTGCACATACATGCGGTCGAGGAAGGTACCGGCATCGCGCCCGCTCACCTCGATCTTGCCGAGCGGCGAGGCGTCGAGCACCGACACCGCCTCGCGCGTCGCCAGCACCTCGCGGCGGATGGCGGCCTCGTCGCTCTCGCCGTCGCGCGGGTAGAACTCGGGGCGCCACCAGGGGCCGAAATCGGCGAAGTGGGCCTTCAGGCCGACGTGCACCGCCTCGGCCGGCAGGCGCAGGCGTGGGCGGTACAGCGCGTTGCGGTTCAGGCCGGCGATGGCGCCGAAGCTGACCGGATCGAACGGCGGGCGGTAGCGGGTGGTGCCGACCTCGGCCGGCGCGCGCCCGGTCTCCCGCCCCATCAAGGCCAGCGCCACCACGTTGGAGGTCTTGCCCTGGTCCACCGCCATGCCGAGCGTGGTGTAGCGCTTCAGATGCTCGACCGAGCGGTAATTCTCGCGGGCAGCCAGCGCGATGTCGGCGGTGGTCACGTCGTTCTGGAAATCCACCCACGCCTTGCCCGGTCCCGGCACCTGCCACAGCGCGGCCGGGCGGCCATGCTCGACGGACTCCGCGTGCGGCGCCTCGCCCACCGCGCCGTCCAGCCCCGCCGCCCGCGCCGCACGGACGCCCGCGACGAAGCCGGAGGCCAGCGCCGCGGCGGTGGTCGGCCCGCCCGCCGGGTGCAGGTGCGCCGGACCGGCGCCGGCCAGGAACGCGACGGCCTCGTCGCTCCAGTCGAGTTTTCCGCCGGACTGCGCCCACAGGTGCACGGTGGGGGTCCAGCCGCCGGACACCGCCAGCAGGTCGCAGGGCAGCCGTTCCGCGTGCCCGTGCCCCGAGGCCGGCACGATGTCCACCGAGCCGATCCAGCCGCGCCCCCGCGTGGCGCCGACCAGCGCCCCGGCGTGGATGCGCAGTCCCTGCCGGCGCGCCCGCTGCACCAGCGGTCCGTCGGCCTGCGGACGGGAGTCGACGATGGCCGCGACCGTGCAGCCGTGCCGCACCAGATCCAGCGCGGTGGCGTAGCCGCCGTCGGTGGCGGTGAACACCACCACGCGGCCGGCCGGCGCCACCGCGAAGCGGTTGGCGTAGGTCCGCACGGCGCCGGACAGCATGACGCCCGGCCGGTCGTTGTCGGCGAAGGCCACCGGCCGCTCGATGGCGCCCTGGGCATAGACAGCCTGGCGGGCGCGGATCTTCCACAGCCGCTGCCGCGGTCCGCGCCGGACGCGCGGCGCCAGATGGTCCTGCAGCCGCTCGGCCGCCGCGAAGAAGCCATGGTCGTAGGCGCCGAACACCGTGGTGCGCGGCAGCAGCGTCACGTCGGGCATGGACGCCAGCTCGGCCAGCGCGGCCGCCACCCAGGACCCTGCGTCCCGCCCGCCGATCTCCGCGTCCTCGCCCAGCAGCGCGCCGCCGAACGCATGGTCCATCTCGGCCAGGATCACCCGCGCGCCGGCGCGCCCGGCGGCCAGCGCGGCGCCCAGCCCCGCCGGGCCGCCGCCGACCACCAGCACGTCGCAGTGCGCGTGGAACGGCTCGTAGGTCTCGGGATCGGGTTCGGCGGGAGCCTCGCCCAGGCCGGCGGCGCGGCGGACGAAGGGCTCCCACGTCTGCCAGCGCGGCCACAGGAACGTCTTGTAATAGAAGCCGCCGGGCAGGAAGCGGCCGAACAGGCGGCCGGCGACGCCGGTCAGGTCGAACTCGGCCGAAGGCCAGGCGTTGACGCTGCGCGCCTCCAGCCCGTCATAGACCTCGACCAGCGTCGCCTTGAGGTTCGGCTCCTCGTAGGCGCCGCGGCCGACGGTGACGATGGCGTTCGGCTCCTCGACGCCGGCCGCCATGATGGCGCGCGGGCGGTGCAGCTTGAAGCTGCGCCCGACCACCGTGGCGCCGCCGGCCAGCAGCGCCGAGGCCAGCGTGTCGCCGCCGAAGCCCGTGTAGGCGCGGCCGTTGAAAGTGAGGTGGCGCTCGTCGGCGCGGTCGATGCGGCCGCCCGCGGCCAGTCGACGGAAGGGGCTCATTCCCGCACCTCGGGCTTCGGCTCGGTCATCCTGTAGACCGCCTTGATCTCGTGGGTGACGGTGTCGCGGGCGAGGTTGAACCATTGCTGGCAGCCCATGCGGTGCAGCCAGCGCTCGAAGTGCAGGCCCTTGGGGTTGTCGCGCTCGAACAGGTAACGCCCCCACTCGCCGTCCGAGGCATCGAGGCCCGGCCGCGCGATGTGGGTCTGGCCGCCGCAGAGGAACTCCGCCTCGTCGCGCGGGCCGCACCAGGGACAGGGGATCTGCATCATCGGGTGCGTTCCTTCAGTGCGCGATGCCGGCCGCCGCGGCCTCGTCGATCATGCGGCCGGTGTGGAAGCGGTCCAGGCCGAAGCCGGTGGTGAGCGGGTGCGGCGCGCCGGTCGCCAGCAGGTGCGCAAAGGTGAAGCCGCCGGCCGGGATCGCCTTGAAGCCGCCGGTGCCCCAACCGCAGTTCAGGTACAGGCCATCCACCGGCGAGGGACCGATGATCGGGCTGGAGTCGTGCACCACGTCGGTGATGCCCGCCCACTGTCGCATCAGCCGCAGGCGGCGCAGGCTCGGGAACATCTCGCAGAAGCCGGCGACCACGTCCTCGGTGGTGCGGAAGCTGCCGCGCTGGGCGTAGCTGGGGAACAGGTCGAGCGCGCCGCCGACCACCATCTCGCCCTTCGGCGACTGGCTGACGTACACGCCGGTGGAGGGCGACAGGACAACGGTGTCGAGCACCGGCTTGATCGGCTCCGACACCATGGCCTGCAGGGCGTAGCTGACGATCGGCAGGCGGAACCCGGCCATCGCCGCCAGCACGCCGGAATGCCCGGCGACCGCCAGCCCGACGCGCCCGGCCCGGATGGTGCCCCGCGAGGTCTCGACCCCGGTGATCCGCCCGGCGCCGTCGCGCAGGAAGCCGGTCACCTCGCAGTTCTGGATGATGTCGACGCCGCGCGCGTCCGCCGCCCGCGCGTAGCCCCAGGCGACCGCGTCGTGCCGGGCCATGCCGGCGCGGCGCTGGATGAAGCCGCCGAGCACCGGGTAGCGCGCGTCCGGTCCCCAGTTCATTGCCGGGATCAGGGCGCGCACCTGATCGCGCGTCAGGATTTCGGCGTCGATGCCGTTGACGATCATCGCGTTGGCCCAGCGCGCCACCGAGTCCAGGTCGTGCCGGCTGTGCGCCAGCGTGACGATGCCGCGCTGGCTGAACATGACGTTGAAGTTCAGGTCCTTCGACAGCCCCTCGTAGAGCTTCAGCGACAGCTCGTAGAACGCCGCGCTCTCCGGGTAGAGGTAGTTGGACCGCACGATCTGCGTGTTGCGCCCCGTGTTGCCGCCGCCGAGCCAGCCCTTCTCCAGCACCGCGACGCGCCCCACCCCGTGCTCCTTGGCGAGGTAGTAGGCGGTGGCGAGTCCATGCCCGCCGCCACCGACAATCACCACGTCGTACTCGGGCTTCGGTTCCGGCGCGCGCCACGCCGGCGTCCAGCCGGTGTGGCCGCCCAGCCCCTCGCGCAGCAGGCGGAACAGCGAATAGCGGTCCATGGACAGGAAGGCGGACACGATGGCGGCTCCCGCGGATGTGCGTGCGAACGGTAGCGCAGCCGCGGCGCCTCCTTCAATACAGAACTGTATGGTGACGTATGCGCTAACGCCGGCTTGCGCCTTTCGGTGGATCGGCGCTAGGACCTTGTGAAAATTGATCTCAGGGAGAGTGCCGTGCGTTTCTCACCGCTCGTCGACCGTGTCGCCGGCAAGGGCGCCGACGCCTGGCGCATCCATTGGGAAGCGACGCGCCAGCGCGCCGAGGGGCGCGAGCTGATCCTGCTGACCGTCGGCGACCCCGACCAGCCGCCGCCGGCCGTGCTGCTCGACGCCACGGCGGAGTCGCTGCGGCGCGGCCGCACCGGCTATTCCCCCATCGTCGGCTATCCCGAGGTGCGCGCCGCGGTGGCGGCGAAGCACGCCGCCCGCACAGGCCGGCCCTGCACCGCCGACAACGTGGTGCTGGTGCCCGGCGCCCAGGCCGGCCTGTACTGCGCGCTGCAATGCCTCGCCGGGCCCGGCGACGAGATCGTGGTGCCGGAGCCGATGTACGCCACCTACGAGGCGGTGGCTGGGGCGACCGGCGCCAAGCTGGTCAATGTGCCGCTGCGGCCGGAAGCCGGCTTCCACATCGACCTCGCGGCGCTGGAGGCGGCGATCACCCCGGCGACCCGCGTGCTGTGGATCAACACCCCGCACAACCCGACCGGCGCCGTGATGACCCGCGCCGAGGTGGAGGCGGTGGCCGCCCTCGCCCGCCGGCACGACCTGTGGGTGCTGTCGGACGAGGTGTACGCCGACCTCGCCTTCACCGGCGCGCACACCAGCCCGTGGGCGCTGCCGGACATGGCGGAGCGCAGCGTGGTGATCTCCAGCCTGTCCAAGTCGCACGCGGCGCCGGGGCTGCGCTTCGGCTGGATCGTCTGCCCGGAGCCGATGGCGAAGCACCTGTTCAACCTGCTGCTCTGCATGCTGTACGGCGGCCCGCCGTTCATCCAGGACGGCGCGCTGGCGGCGCTCACATCGGACCCGCCGGAGGTCGCGGCGCTGCGCGCCGACTACGCCCGCCGCGCCACGCTGATGAGCGGCCTGCTGAAGGACGCCCCGAACTGCCGCATCGCGCCGCCGGAGGGCGGCATGTTCGTGCTGCTCGACGTGCGCGGCACCGGCATGAGTTCCGAAGCCTTCGCCTTCGGCCTGCTGGAGGCGGAGGGCGTGGCGGTTCTGCCCGCCGACGGTTTCGGCCCCAGCGCCGCCGGCCACCTGCGCATCTCGCTGACCCAGCCGGACGCGGTGCTGACGGAAGGCGGCCGGCGGATCGTGCGGTTCGCGCAGACGGTGGCTGGCAAGTGAATCGCTGTGCAGAGAGGACATCCTCGGCGCGGCCAGCATGAACCACGGAGACACAGAGACACAGAGATTTGTTTTTCTCTGTGGCCCTCTGTGTCTCCGTGTCTCTGTGTTTACAGGCGCCCACGACGTGGATTACGGGGTGGGCGCCCGATCGCCTAACCCCGCCCCTCGATCGGCACCGGCACGTAACGCAGGTCGCCGTGCCGGCTGACCAGCATCAGCACGGTCTTGCGCCCCTGCTCGCGCGCCGACTTGATCTTGGACAGCACGTCCTCCGGCTTCTTCACCGGCTCCTGGCCGATCTCGACGATGACGTCGCCGACCTCGATGCCACGGGCGGACGCCGCGCTGTTCTCCGACACCTCGGCAACCACCACGCCCTCGGCGTCGGCGTCCAGTTCGAAGGTCTCGCGCAGGTCCGGCGTCATCGGCGCCAGCGTGAGGCCGAGCGCCTTCTCCGACTTCACCGAGCCGCGCGGCGGCGTCGGCCCGCTGGACCCGGCGGCGGCCATCTGCGTCTCCGGCTCCATCTCGCCGACGGTGACCTTGATGGACTGCTCCTTGCCCTCGCGCATCAGTTTGACGTCCACCGGCTTGCCCGGCTCGGTCGCGGCGACGACACGGGGGAGCTGGCGCATCTTTTCGATGTCGCGGCCGGCGAAGGTGAGGATCACGTCACCCTGCTTGATGCCGGCCTTCTCGGCCGGGCCGCCGGGGGTGACGCTGGTGACCAGGGCGCCCTTCTGCTCGGAGACGCTCAGGCTTTCGGCGAGTTCCTCGCTGACCTGCTGGATCTGCACGCCAAGCCAGCCGCGCCGCACCTCGCCGCGCTCCTTCAACTGCTCGATCAGCGGCCGGGCCAGCGCCGAGGGAATGGCGAAGCCGATGCCGACGCTGCCGCCGGTCGGCGAGTAGATCGCCGTGTTGATGCCGATCACCTCGCCATCGAGGTTGTAGAGCGGCCCGCCGGAGTTGCCCCGGTTGATGGCGGCATCGGTCTGGATGTAGTCGTCGTACGGCCCCTGGTGGATGTCGCGCTGGCGGGCCGACAGGATGCCGGCGGTGACCGAGCCGCCCAGCCCGAACGGGTTGCCGATGGCGACCACCCAGTCGCCGACCTCCATCTTGTCGCTGTCGCCCCAGCGGGTGGCGGGCAGCGGCTGCTTCGGCTCCACCTTCAGCACCGCGAGGTCGGTCAGCGGGTCGGAGCCGACCAGCTTTGCCGCCAGCCGCGTGCCGTCGTGCAGGATGACGGCGATCTCGGACGCGTCGGCCACCACGTGGTGGTTGGTGGCGACGAATCCGGCCGCGTCGATGATGAAGCCGGAGCCGAGCGCGGTTGCCGGCTTCTGCTGTTGCTGCTGCTGGCGGTCGCGGAATTCCTTGAAGAACTCGTTGAACGGAGAACCCGGCGGGAAGCTCGGCATGTCGGGCAGGCGTTGTCCGCCGCCGCCGCCGGGCGCCGGCTGGGTGGTGGAGATGTTCACCACCGTCTGCAGCTGGGTCTTGGCCAGCGGCGCGAAGGTCATGGGGGCCGACCGCACAACCGGCGCATCTGCAGGTTGCGCCGGTTCCTGCGCCGCCACCGGCAGCGCCAGCGCACTGGCCAGGACTGCGGCTGTCGCGAACCGCGTCAGGCGCGCGGCGGGGGCGAGGGAGTCGAGCATGGGGCGTCTCCGTCCGTGGAGCGGCACCGGCGCGCCCACCGCGGGCACCGCCGTCGTTTTGCAAAACAGCGGCGGAGCCTCGGCGTTTCCAAGATGAAGGGCGGTTTGAAAGGCAAACCACTCCTGCGGTACTTTTTAAAAGGCAAACCTATCCTTTCAAACCGCACCGCCGCCCGGCGGGCCTAGGCGGTCCGGCGGATCGGGTGGCCGGCGTAGTGCCGCGAAAAGGCTTTGCCGCGCAAAGTTATGCTGGTATTTTCCGGACCGGTCGCCGATATTGATCCCCATAGACAATCATCGTCCATCAATCTGAACGCCCGAACGAAGCCACCAATTTGGTGTGGCGCCCCGTTTGGTTGTGCGCGAACCTGTACGAGCATCTCAGGAATGACGCAGAATACACTCTGGCAGCCGAGCGACATCAGCACCGAAGCCGGTGCCGAAGGTGGCGAACAGGACTCCCCGAAGCGCCGCGGACGGATTCCGCAGTCGGCGTGGCCGCAGATCCTGGAGCGCTACCGCGCCGGGGCCACGCTGTCGGCGATCGCGCGGGAGTTCGAATGCACGCCGAGCGCCATCTCGTACATCGTGCGCAAGGCCGAGGCGAGCGGCGCGCTCTCCGGTGACGCCCCCACGGCCGACACGCCCGCCGACGCCGCACCGCCGGCGGCCGAGGCTCCGGCCGCCGCCCCGGCGCCCGCTCCCGTCGCTGAGACGCCGGCCCCGGCGCGTGCGCCGCGCCGCGCCGCAGCCGCAGCTGAGGCGCCGCGCCCGGCTGCCCCTGCCCCCGTCGCCGAGGCCGCTCCCGCCGCCGCCAAGCCGGTCGAGGCGCCCCGTCCCGCCGACCCGCCGAAGACCCGCCTGGAGCTGAAGCGCGAGGAACCGCGCCCGGCCCCGACTCCGGCGCCCGCTCCGGCCCCCACCGCGGCTCCGGCCCCCGCGGCCACGTCCGCCTCCGAGGCTCCGGCCGCCGCCCCGGCGCCGCGCCCGGCCGGCGCCCGCCCAGAGCCGACTCCGCCGGTCGATGAGACCGAGGCGCGGCTGCGCGAAACCGCGCGCGGCTGCCTCGCCGCCTACCGCACCTGGCGCCAGCAGCCCGGCCAGGGCAGCATCCAGGCGCTGTCGGACGCCGTGCACGACCTGCGCAAGGTGCTCGCCCGCATCGAGATCGACATGTCGGTGAGCCGCCGCGACGAGCAGGTGGCCCGCCCCATTCCGATCCCCGCCCACCGCGCCGCCCGCCGGCCGCAGTAAGGGCGGTCGCGGCAAGGCTGCTTCGACGTCGGAACCCCTCCCCGGCCTCCGCGGTTCATTCCGTGGATGCGCCGAGGAGGGGTTTTGCATGTCCGGCGAACGGTTCGCCCACACCGTTGCGGAAACCGAGGCGTGGCTGCACGACGTGCAGAGCGCCGGCGGCTTCGATCATGAGCGTCAGGCCTACGCGGCGCTACGCGCCGTGCTGCACGCCATCCGCGACCAGCTGACCGTCGCCGACACCGCCCGATTCGCCGCGCAGCTCCCCACCCTGCTGCGCGGGCTGTACTTCGACGGCTGGCATCCGGACGCCGCACCCGGCCGGGGCTCCCTGGTCGACCGGGTGCGCGAGCACCTGCACGGCCAGCCGGACGTGCCGACCGATCAGGCGCTTCAGGCGGTGCGAACCGTGATGGCGCAACGCCTCGGCCAAAAGGATGTGGCGGGGCTGGGGTGGCCCCCGGCGAAAGATCTACTGCACGTTACAAGCAGGAATGGGTAATATAAGAGCAACGACAAAAAAGGCCTGGAGGAAACCCGATGCCATACCATCGGAACACGGAGCTGCCGGAGTCGGTGAAGGCCCACCTGCCCCTGCACGCGCAGGACATCTACCGGTCAGCCTTCAACAACGCATGGCAGGAGTACGACCGCCCGGAAGCCCGCCGCGCCGGATCGCGCGAGGCGACCGCGCACAAGGTGGCCTGGGCCGCCGTGAAGCGCCGCTATGAAAAGGTCGGCGAAGACTGGCAGCCGAAGCATTAAACCAAAGCAGTGGATTTGGACGCGCCCGCGCGGCGCTTCCGCCGCACGGGCACACCGTACGGTCACTTCACGCCGAGCATTCCCTCGGCCTTCATCAGCATGGCCTCGGAGTCGGCGTGCTTGCCGGCCTTGTGGGCGGCCTCGCCGTCGGCGCGCAGTTTCTTCACCTCGGTCATCTGCTGCGCCGAGATCTGCGGGTTCTTGGCCAGCGCCTCATCGATCTTCTTCATGTGGGTGGGGCAGCTGTTGGCGAAGGCCGGCGCTGCGAACGCGGTCGCCAGGATGGCGGCGAGTGCCAGAACGCGCATCTTTGAGTCCTCCCTTTGCCGGGCACCCGGCCGGGCGCCCTGGAAGAGGGACGTAACGCGGCGCCGGGTTATTCCAAGGCCAGGCCTCAGGCCGCCCGCGGCTGGCGCAGGGCGCGGGCGGTCCGGGTCATCTCCGCCACAGCGTCGGGCGCCGCGCGGTCGCGGATCAGCGGCACCAGCTCGGCGTCCTCGCGCAGGCACTGCTCGTCGAACAGCCGCTTCAGTTCCTCGAAGTCGGTCAACCAGCGTCCGTCCGCGTCGTGGCGCCGGCGGGCGCGCACGGCAAGGTCGTCGGCCATCGCGGCGACGCGGCGGTTGAGGTCCAGCAGGCCATCCAGGCCGGCCGCCGGGTCGAGGCGCGGCAGCACCGCGCGCTCCAGCATCACGCCGTGCACCTCCCACAGCTTGACCAGCGCCTCCATCTCTCCCGCGCGCTCGTCCCAGGCGGGCTGCGCGGCGTTGCCGACGACGGCGAAGACCTCCTTGCCCGCGTCGTGGTCGGATTCGATGGTCTGGGCGATCATGGTCACGCACCCCGTTGCACTGTCTGGCCGTTGCGGTAGCCGGAGGTTGCGACGTCCGGTAAGGGATGAACCCCGGCGCGCCCGATCGGTTCCCGACGGGACGGTCCGTGCGGAGGACGGTGAAACTCCTTAACGATTGCGCCATTATCTTTTAAGAAGCTGTCCAACATCGGAAGCAACCAGCCGCGACGCCTCCGGCACCGCGGCGCACGCAACGGGCCGGGCCATGACGCCTCACGAGTTGGTCGCCGTGCTCGAAAAGCACGAGCGCTGGCTGAAGAACAAGCAGGGCGGCAGCCGCGCCAACCTGACCATGGCCAACCTCGAGGGCGCCAACCTGTCCGGCGTTGACCTGACGTCGGGCAAGCTCTCCGGCGCCAACCTCACGCACAGCGACCTCTCCAACGCCAACCTCAGCCACGCCGACCTGTTCGCCGCCCACCTGACCAAGGCCGACATGTCCGGCACCAACCTGTACCGGGCCGACCTGCGCGGCGCGCACCTGCGCGGCGCCAAGCTGAAGCGCGCCATCCTGAAGGAAGCCGACCTGCGCGGCGGCGCCCTGCTGTACGGCGGCGGCGGCGGAAGCGGCAAGGGCAAGGGCGTGGACTTCGTGCGCTCAGACCTGTCCGGCAGCGACCTCGACGACGCCATGATGTCGAACGCCAACCTGTCCGGCGCCGACCTCACCGACGTCAGCATGAACGGCGCCGACTGCGAGGGCGCGCTGTTGACCGGCGCCACGCTGCTGCGCGCGCAGATGAAGACCTGCAACCTGACGCGCGCCGATATGCGCGGCTGCAACCTGTCGGGGGTCAACCTCAACGGCGCGGTGCTGCGCGACGCCAACCTGACCGGCGCGGTGCTGGCCGGCGCCAATCTGCGCAACGCCGACCTGCAAGGCGCCAAGCTGGAGGGCGCGGACCTCGCCGGCGCCGACACCACCGGCGCCAACATGGCCCGCTCGGCCGAGAACTTCTCGCTGCACATCCAGGAAGCGCTGAGCAACCACTACACCTGGATCAACACCAACGGCGCCATGGGGGGGCGCGCCGACCTGAACGGCGCCGACCTCGCCCACATCGACCTGCACGGGGTGAACCTCAGCGGCGCCAGCCTGAAGGGCGCCCAACTGGCGGGCGCCAAGATGCGCGACAGCCTGCTCATCATGTGCGAGATCTCCGAGGCCGACCTGCGCGACGCCGACTTCACCGGCGCCATCCTGGACGGCGCCAACCTGCGCGGCAGCGACTTCAGCGGCGCCCGCCTCGACGGCGCCGGCATCGGCTGGGTCGACATCAAGGGGCCGGACGGCAAGCCGACAGGGCGCCTGTGGGCGGCCAACCTGATCGGCTGCCAGTTCGTCAACGCCTCGCTGGTGCGCGCCAACCTGCGCGGCGCCAATCTGGCGGGGTGCGATTTCAGCGGCGCCGACCTGACCGGCGCCATCCTGACCGACGCGAACATCCGCGACGCCAGGTTCACCGGCGCCAACCTGACCGGCGCCAGCCTGCCGCCCGCCCCCGACCCCGACGACTGATGCGGGGGGCACAGTCGGGGCCCAAGTCTCCGAAAGTGTCCACCCGAACCCTATGACAAGTGGTATAACCACCTTCGCTCAAAGCGAGCGCGACAGGGCCTTGAGTCTTGTGTCATCATTCCATTGCGCCGGCTGCCTGGGATACCCAGGTATGGCAAAACCGGAACAGATGGAATGAGCCGACACGCAGAACGGTCGGCCGGTCGGGAGGCAAGCGTTCGGGAGAGCGGCCCGTGCAGGCGTCATTGCCGACGTGCCAGGATCCGCGCGCCAGGACCGGCGGAGGGTTTCCGCCGGGGATCTACGGCATAGGCGGCAGCACGAGGACACAAGAGCACCCATGGATCTCGAATATCTGCAAAGCCTGGTCGCCGACTACGGCACCTGGTTCTACGTCGTCACCTTCCTGTGGACGTTCATCGAGGGCGAGACCTTCGTGATCTACGCGGGCGTGCTGGTGGCGCAGGGTCTCCTCGATGGTCCGCTTCTGCTCGCCTGCGCGTGGCTCGGCAGCTTCTGCGGCGACCAGACCTACTTCTACATCGGCCGCCTGTTCGGCCCCCGGCTGCTGCGCCGCTTCCCGAGCTGGCAGCGCCACGTGAACACCGCCGACGACTTCCTGAAGCGCTACGACACCGTGTTCATCCTCAGCTTCCGCTGGATCTACGGCGTGCGCAACTTCGCCAGCTTCGCCATGGGCATGAGCCACCTGCCCTGGTACCGCTTCCTGATGCTGAACTTCATCGCGGCCGGCGTCTGGGCGATCGGCTTCTGCGGCGGCGGCTACCTGCTCGGCACGGCGCTGCGCCCGGTGCTGGACCAGGTGGCGCCGTACTTCACGCTCGCCATGCTCGGCGTCTTCGTCTTCATGTTCAGCATGGTGTTCCTGGCGCACCGCATCCAGAAGCGCCGCATGGCCAAGCGCCTGAAGGCGGAGGCGGACGCCGGCACGCCCCCGGTGTCCACCGCGCCGCTCGGCGCCGGCCAGCGGACCGAGGCGGTGGTCGCCACGGCCAGCAAGATCTAAGGTACGACCGCAAACACGAGAAAGGGCCGCTCCGAAGGAGCGGCCCTTTTCATTTGGAACGGCGTGACGGCGTCAGTCCAGATCGTCGCCCAGCAGGCCGGTGCCGCCCAAGTTGGCGGAGATGCGGCACAGCACCTCCATGGTGCGGCGCAGATCCTCGGCCGGGATGCCGCGCACCGCCTGGTCGTTCACTTCACCGGCGCAGTTCAGCAGCACTTCCTTCAGCGCACGGCCGCGGGCGGTCAGGAAGATGTTGACCTTGCGGCGGTCGTGGACGTTGCGGACCCGCTCGACCAGCCCCTTGTGTTCCATGGTGTTGAGCGCGGTGACGGTGGTCGGCTCCATCATGCCGACGCGCTGGCTCAGTTCGCGCTGGGTCAGCCCGTCCTCCTCCCACAGTGCGCGCAGGAAGAACCACTGCCCCATGCTGACGCCGTGCGACGCGATGCGCGACTGCAGTGCCCGCGAGAACGCCCGGTGGACGTCGCGGACGGCGTGCGACAGGTTCGCGTCGATCTGGTCGGCGACGATTCCGTTGCTGCTCGATGCCAAGGCCAGCGCTGCTCCGTACCTCTTGAAAGGACCGTGCATCCAAACAATCTTTCCGCAGTCGCCGGCGGCACCCCAGCTCATTCGGGGCCCGAACGACAGGTTGAATTTTTACCAATCATAATCGTTTTGCCCAAAAGCGCAAAGCAAAAGCGCAGTATGCCGCGTGTGCATGCAATGATATGCCACGCCCCGATGCACCCGCGCCGCACTCCAACCAGAGCTTGGCCGCCGGCCGGTTCTGTATACGCAAGTATGCGACCGACTATTTCGGCCCGCAAGGGTGCAGAGGATCGTCATATCCAGGTATGCAAGAGCGGTTGTTTCTGACACATTCCGCCCGGTATTTTGCCTGGACGGGTTCGTTGATTGCCTGTTGTGCCGAGAGGGAGTACCGAAAAAGATGAGGACCGTGACCGTGGCGGCCACGCAGATGGCCTGCACCTGGGATCGCGCCGCCAACGTGGAGCGCGCGGAGGCGCTGGTGCGCGAGGCCGCCGGCCGCGGCGCGCAGATCGTGCTGCTGCAGGAGCTGTTCGAGACCCCCTACTTCTGCAAGGACCAGAAGCCGGAGCTGTTCGACCTCGCCGCCCCCGCCGAGGACCACCCGGTGCTGGCGCGGATGAGCGCGCTGGCGGCCGAACTGGGCGTGGTGCTGCCGGTCAGCTTCTTCGAGCGGGCGAACACCGCCTTCTACAACTCGCTGGCCGTCATCGACGCCGACGGGCGGGTGCTCGGCGTGTATCGCAAGTCGCACATCCCGGACGGCCCCGGATACCAGGAAAAATACTATTTCAGCCCCGGCGATACCGGTTTCCAGGTCTACAAGACGCGCTACGCCACCATCGGCACGGCGATCTGCTGGGACCAGTGGTTCCCGGAGGGAGCGCGCATCATGGCGCTGAAGGGAGCGGAACTGCTGTTCTACCCGACCGCCATCGGGTCGGAGCCGCAGGACGCCTCGCTGGACAGCCGCGACCATTGGACGCGGGTGATGCAGGGCCACGCCGGCGCCAACCTGGTGCCGCTGATCGCCTCCAACCGCGTCGGCCGCGAGGACGCGGAGAGCTGCGGCATAACCTTCTACGGCTCGTCCTTCATCGCCGGCCCGACCGGGGAGTTGGTCGCGCAGGCCGACCGGGAGAGCCAGACGGTGCTGACCGCCAGCTTCGACCTGGACGCGGTGGCGCGCCAGCGCGCCGCGTGGGGCGTCTTCCGCGACCGCCGGCCGGAGTTCTACGGGCCGTTGCTGACCCTCGACGGGCAGACGCGGCGGTAACCGGGGCTACGCGAACAGCGCCGCGGCGCTGCGGGGCGCGGCGCTGATCCGGGCGGCGGCGCCGTAGGCGGCCACACCCCGCGCCACCAGCGCCGGGATGGCCGCCGCTTCGGCCCCCGGCGCCGGGAAGGTCGGCAGGCCGGGCGCCGGCTCGTTCCGCGCGCCGGCGGTCGTGGACGGCCGCTCGCCGCCGGGCGCGGTCCCGCTCTGCTCGCCGCTGCCCGGCGTCGCATCGGTCCGATCGGTCGCGGAAGGGTCCGCGGAGGCGTTCAGCTGGCGGTGCGCCTGGACCAGGGCGGCGTCCGCCGAGGCGGCGACCGCCAGGTCCTGCCCCGACGGCTCGGCCGGCGCCAGGGCGGCGGCCTTGATCTGCTGCGCCTGTTGGATGGCGGCTTCGGGCGAGCGGGCGGCGGGCGCGCGGACCGGCACCTCGCCGCCGGTGGCGTAGCTGCGGCCGTCCGGTCCCTTGGTGTAGGAGAAGGTGGCACCGCCGGCCAGGGCGCCGCCGGCCGCCTGATGCGCGGCCTCGTGCTGGCGCACCTTGGTGTCGACGGCCTTGAGCTTGTCGACCTGCTTCTGCTCGTCGTCGCTGAGCGGGGCGCCGGGCGCCTTGGGACCGCCGGTTGCCTGCTGCGGTGACGCCTTGGTGCCGGTGGCGTTGGTATCGGGCGGTGTCCCCGCCGTCTCCTGGGCACCATCCGCCGTTCGGCCAAAGCCCGCCTGGGGCGGCCGGTACAGGGCGCCGTAGCCAATCCGCGGAATGTCCATCCTTGGACCCTCCACACCAACAATGGCTCATTCTACCACCATCGCGCAGCAGCGGCAACGCGGCGGGGGCGGGGTGCAAACGTGTTGCGTTCCGCATAAACACACGCAAATGTATTCATGATCGCGACCCCGCACCGGCGTCGCTCCGCGTGGTCTTTCATGCATGATATCTATTGCGTGCAGGAGGCTCGTCCGGCTGGCGCTGATGGCGGCGCTGATCCCATGGGCACACGTTGCGCTGGCCGCTGAGCCGGCGCGGCCGTCGCCGCACGCCCAGTCGCCGGTCGAGGCTTCCTTCTCCGCCCGCGCCGGGGGCCCGTTGCGGGCCTTCGGCTACGACCAGCTGCCGGACACGCCCGGCGGGATAGCGACGCTGGGCGCCGTGCAGGCCGACTACCGGCTGGGCACCGGCGACACGCTGGCGGTGATGCTGCGCGGCCAGAAGACCGCCAGCAAGCGGGTGGTCATCGACGCCGAGGGGCGCCTGCTGCTGGAGGACCTGCGCCCGGTCACCGCCGCCGGCCGCACGCTGGCCGAACTGCGCGAGGAGGTGCAGGCCGCCATGTCGGCCGCGCACCTGGACGTGGAGGTGTTCGTCTCGCTGGCCGAGGTGCGGCGGATCGGCGTCTTCGTGCTCGGCCCGGTGCGGCGGCCGGGGCGCGTCGAGCTGACCGCCTTCGCCACCGTGCTGGACGCGCTGACCGCGGCCGGCGGCGTCACCGCGGACGGCTCCCTGCGCAGCATCCGCCTGGTCAGCCCCGGCGGCGGCGAGCGCGGCATCGACCTCTACCGCCTGCTGATGCCCGGCGGCGGCGGGGCGGCCGACGAGCGGCTGCGCGATGGCGACCGCATCCTGGTGCCGCCGCTCGGCCCCACCTTGGCGGTGGCCGGCGCGGTCAAGCGGCCGGGAATCTACGAGCTGGCCGCCGACCGCCCCCGCCTGACGCTGGCGGAAATGGGCGATCTCGCTGGTGGCCCGGTGCGGCCCGGCCCGGCGCGGGCGTTGCGCCTCGCCATCGGCGCGGACGGCGCCGAGCGCGGCGAGGAGGTGGCCGACGCGGAGATGCCGCTGTTCGGCGACGGCGACCTGCTGCTGCTCACCCCACGCCAGGAGAACCGCCGCAACACCGTGCGGCTGGAGGGGCACGTGCACCGCCCCGGCCCGCGCGAGCTGGCCAAGGCGCGCTCGCTGCGCGGCCTCGTGCGCGCCGAGGACCTGCGGCCGGAGCCCTACCTGCCCTTCGCCGCGCTCGCCGCCACCGACCCGCGCAGCCGGGCGCGGACGCTGCGCCCCATCGACCTCGCCGCGGTGCTCGACGGCGAGAGCGATCCCCGCCTCGCCGAGGGCGACACGTTGATCGTGCTGGGGGCGGAGGACGTGGACTTCCTGACCTCCGAACCGGTGCTCGCGCTGCTGCGCGGCGGCAAGCCGCCGGCCGGCGCCTGCCGCGGCCTGGAGGTGCTGGCCCGCACGCTGGCGGCCGAGCCGCAGGGCACCCTGGCCCGCGGCCCGCAGGCGCGCGCCGCGGCCACGATGACCGGCAGCACCGCCCCCTGCCCGCCGGTGTTCGACGAGCACCCCGACCTGCTGGCCTTCGCGCTCGGCCACGCCACGCTGGTGCGCAGCGGCGTGCCGCGGCCGGGCTTCTACCCCGCGGCGCGGCCGGCGGTGGCGATGGGCGGCGCCTCCGCCCCGCGCGGCGGCATCCTGGAATCCGACGAGCCGCGCGTCGAACTGATCGGCCACGTCCGCCACCCCGGCGTGCGGCCGCTGCACGCCGCGTCGTCGCTGCGCCGCGCGCTCGCCGACGGCGAGGCGATGCAGCCCGGCGTCTACCCGCTGTTGGGCGTGATCGAACGGCACGACCGCCGCACGCTGGCCCGCCAGCTCATCGCCTTTTCGCCGCAGGAGGTCGCCGCCGGGCGCTTCGACCGGCATCTGGCCGACCACGACCGCATCCACCTGCTGAGCGCCGAGCGGGTGCGCGCCCTGGTCGCGCCGGCCACCGGCGATCCACGCGCTCCCGCCGCCCCGGTCGCCGCGGCCCCGCCGGGCGCCCCCGCGGCGGAGCCGCCTCCTCCCTTGCCCGCCGCCGCTCCGGTGGGCGGCGAGCCCGTCGATCCGGCGATCGCCGCCCTGTTCCTGGAGCGCGTCGTGCAGGTGCGCGGTGCCGTGCTGCGGCCGGGCGCCTACCCGGTGGCGGGGCCGACCGCGATCGAGGCGCTGATCGACGCCGCCGACGGCGCCACGGCCGGCGCCGACCTGTCGGCGGTGGAGGTGACTGCCGCGGCGCAGCGGCGCCTCATCGACCTCATCCGTCCCGGAACCGGGCGGCAGACCGTTGCGGCCGGCGACGCCATCCGCGTCAACGCCGCGCCGGCGGCGCTGGAGAGCCGCGCCGTCACCATCGCCGGCGCGGTTCGCCGCCCCGGATCGTACGACGTCACCCGCAACGAGACGCTGGCCTCGCTGATCGACCGGGCCGGCGGCCTGACCGAGGAAGCCTACCCGGCCGGCACCCTCTTCACCCGAGCCGGCGAACGCCGCCGCCAGAAGGAGGAGTTCGAGCAGGACGCCCGCGCCATCGAGCGCGCGCTGGTCCGCGCCAAGGCCAGGGGCGACACGGTCAATCCCGACGACGCCGCGCACACCCGCCAGCTGGTGGCCGAGCTGCGCGGCACCGAGCCGCTGGGCCGCATCGTCGTCGAGGCCGACCCGGCGGTGCTGAAGCAGCGCCCGGAGCTGAACGTGCTGCTGGAATCCGACGACCGCATCCTGATCCCCAAGCGCCCGCTGAGCGTCGCCGTGGCCGGCGAGGTGCTGCGCCCGGCCGCGCTGCAGTTCCGCACCGGCAAGACGCCGGAGGACTACATCCGCGAGGCCGGCGGCACGACGCGCGAGGCCGACGAGGGGCGCGCCTACCTCATCCTGCCCGACGGCCGGGCGCAGCCGCTGGCGATCTCCGCCTGGAACCACACGGTGACCGCCGTGCCGCCCGGCTCGGTCGTCGTGGTGCCGCGCGATCCCAAGCCGTTCGACTGGCTGGAGCTGAGCAAGAACGTCGGCAGCATCCTGTCCAGCCTGGCGATCACCGCCGCCTCCGTCTCGGTGATCTCGCGATGACCCGGATCTCCGTCGTCACCGTGGTGCGCAACGACCTCGCCGGCCTGCTGGCGACGCGGGACAGCCTGCGGGCGCAGCGCTTCGGCGGATGGGAGTGGATCGTCGTGGACGGCGCCTCCACCGACGGCACCGCCGCGTGGCTAGCCGCGCACGCCGACGAGCCGGCGTGGTGGCGCTCCGCCCCCGACGGCGGGCTCTACGACGCCATGAACGTCGGGCTGGACGCCGCCCGCGGCGAGCACGTGCTGTTCCTCAACGCCGGCGACACGCTGGCCGGGACGGAGGTGCTGGGACGCCTCGCCGCGGCGGACGGCGACCTGCTGTACGGCGACGCGCTGGAACGCGGGGCGGATGGCCGGCTGAGTCTCAAGCCGGCGCGGTCGCACCGCTTCGCCTTCTACGGCATGTTCACCCACCATCAGGCGATGGCCTACCGCCGGACCACGGTGGCCGGGCTGCGCTTCGAGTCGCGCTACTCGGTGGGCGCCGACTACGCCTTCACGTTGCGGGCTCTGGAACGCTCGGAACGGGTGTCGCGGCTCGACTTTCCGGTGTGCGTGTTCGCCCCCGGCGGGGTGTCGCAGCGCCACGCCGCGATCGGGCGCGACGACCAGACGCGGGTGCGCCGGGAACTGCTCGGCACCGGTCGGTTGCTTTGTGCCGCAATCACGGCAACACAATGTTGCGCGGCGGCAATGAAACGGCACCTGCCAACTCTGTATTCGCTAGGCCGTTTCCGCCCCCTGGACATTTCGTTTCGTTTATAGCCTCCACCCCGGGTCCGTGCGGATATATTGTTGATGCCGACAGGAGGTTGCATAAAATTTGGTTTCAGGACTTACCGTCAGGGCCGCCAGCCGACCCCGCCAGCCGACCCGACGCCTGAACCCAGCCCGAGAGCCCCGCCATGACCGCAACCAAGACCAAGCTCGCATCCCCCCACACCCTGTCCCGGCGCGGCGAAGGCCCCAATCCCATCGACGTGCACGTCGGCGCGCGCCTGCGCCTGCGCCGGACGCTGCTCGGCCTCAGCCAGGAGAAGCTGGGCGAGGCGGTGGGCATCACCTTCCAGCAGTTGCAGAAGTACGAGCGCGGCTCCAACCGCATCAGCGCCAGCCGGCTGTTCAACCTGTCGCAGGTGCTGGAGGTGCCGGTCAGCTTCTTCTTCGACGACATGCCGCAGGCCGGAGCCAAGCCCAGCGCCGCCGAGATGCCGCCCAGCGAGACCGAGGAGTTCGACTCCATGGCCCGGCGCGAGACGCTGGAACTGGTGCGCGCCTACTACCGCATCGACGACGCGTCGGTGCGCAAGCGCACCTTCGACCTCGTCAAGGCGCTGGGCGGCGACCGCGAGGCCAGCAGCGAAGCGGCCTGACGCGTTTTGACGCCCACCTGCCAGTAATAGAAGGCGCGGGCCAGCGCGTAATGCAGGCCCGCCGCCCCGTCGAGAAAGCCCAGCTTCAGCGCGTAGCCGTGCAGGAAGACCGCGAGCGGGCGCAGCGGCATCGCGTGCAGCAGCCGCTTCAGCGCCCGCCGCCGCGGGCTGTCCAGCGCGATCAGCGCCGCCATGCGGCCGTCGGCGCGCAACGCCGCCTCCCAGTCGGAATAGCGGTTGTGGCGGTCGAACCACGCCGCCAGTGGCTTGCCGTCGGCGTGCAGCAGGCGCCCGGTCAAACGGCCGACCGGACCGTCCACCAGCGGCTGGTAGTGCCCCTCCACCTCCCACATGGAGGCCACGTCGAGATCCGGCACCTCCGGGAAGCGCGCGCGGCGGCGGTCGAGCAGAGCCAGCTTGGCGTTCCCGGCCCCGAAGCGCAGGACCTTGCCGAGGAACACCGGCCGCCCCTCGACGACATAGCCCGCACACGTCGGGCCGGAGGCCATCAGCGCGGCCAGTTCATCGACCAGCGCCGGAGTCAGCCGCTCGTCGGCGTCCACGTACAGCACCCAGTCGTGCGCGAAGGGCAGACTATCCAGGCACCATTGCTTCTTCTTCGGATAGCGCCCGTTCCAGCGGAACGGCACGACGGTGGCGCCCCACGCCTCGGCGATGGCGACCGTCCCGTCGGTGCTGCCGGAGTCCACCACGAACACCTGCGCGAAACGCTTCAGCGCGGCGAGGCAGTGCGGCAGGTTCTCGGCCTCGTCGAGCGTCATAGTGATCACGGAAATCGGTATCATCCGCGCCGTACCGCCCGATAGGTCGCCAGGAACGCGCCCAACGCAAGCCCGCCGGCCAGCGCCCCCGGCAAAACCACCAGCGGGTCGGGCCAGTCCGGCTGGCGTGCCGCCGCGGGCGGCTGGATCGGGTCGGCGGCGAAGGGCAGGTCCACCTCGATCAGCAGGGAGACGCGCTCCTGCTCGGCCAGCAGATCGACCAGGGGGCGGCGGTGATCGGCCTGGGTGACGGTGGCGAGCTTGGCGCGGACGTGCGCCACCTGGGCGGCGCTGCGCCGGCTCGCCTCGGCCCGCAGGTGCGCGTCCGCCGCCGCCGCGAGGCGGCCGAGCAGTTCGAGCGCGAAGGCGCGGTCGGGGTGGCGCAGCGACAGCCGCCGCATCGGGCTGGTGCCCACCGGCGCCACCACCAGCATGCGGCGCAGCCGGGCGGCGACCGCCTCGGCGTCCGGCTCCAGCCAGTCCTCACGGCCGGCGAGACCAAGCGCCAGCCGCTTCAGCGCCGCTCCGGCGCCGGAGGGCGCCGCCCAGCCGGTACCGTCCCAGCGCTCGGGGAACAGGCGCGGCGCCAGCGCCGGATCGGCCATCAGCCGCGCCGCCACCGGCACCGAACCGAGCAGTTCCAGGAAGCGGCTGAAATCCGACAGCGTCTCCTCCCCGGTGCCCGGCTCGGCGAGGCCGAAGGCGCCGTCGGCGCCATGCACCGGCATGCGCGGCCCCATGGCGGCAACGCCGGTGCGCGCCGTCGGGCCGACGACCATGCTCGCGGTATGCTGCGCCGGCACCAGCCGCAGGCCCAGCACCGCCAACAAGAGCGCCGCCAGCCCGCAGGCCAGGGCGAACCGCCAGCCGGAGCGCAGCGTACCCGCCAGCACGCCCAGGCCGCCCGTCTCGCCGACGAAGGGCCGCGACACCTCAACCATGCCTGGGCCCCCAGGCGGGCGCCGACGCGCACGGCGCCGGGCGCGCCGCCGCCGCCAGCGCCAGGAAGCGCGCCGCCGCCGCATCGGCGTCCCACGCCTGCGCCGCGGTCAGCGCCCGCGCGCTTTCCACCGCGCAACGCGCCGGGTCGGCGGCGTAGGCGCGGATCGCCCCGGCGACGCCCCTGGCCTCGCCGGGGTCGAGCACGTCACCACAGCCCTGCTCCGTCAGCAGACGCGCCGCCTCGCTGTCCGCTGGTCCCAGGAACAGGCAGGGCCGCCCCGCTGCGAGCGCGCCGTATATCTTGCACGGCACCAGCAATCCCCCGGCCCGCGGGTCCATGGCGGCGACGTGGAGATCGGCGGCGGCCAGCGTGTCGGACAGGCGCCCGGCCGGCTGGAACGGCAGAACCTGCACGTTGTCCAGGCGCTTGGCTGCCTCGGCCACCGCCGGATGCCCCCGACCGTCGCCGACCAGCAGGAACGCCACCTCCGGAAGCTCCGCGGCGGCGGCGAGCAGCGCCCCCAACGGGTGGGCCAGCCCGAAATTGCCGGCGTAGGCGACGGTGAAGCGCTCTCCCAGCCCCAGTCGCGCGCGCAAGGCGGACGCCGCGCGCGGCAGCGGCCGGATGGCGGTATCGGCCCAGTTCGGCACCACCGCCGGCTCCGCCACGCCCAGCGCGCGCAGACGCCCGGCCATGCAGCGGCCGATGGCGATGACCCGCGCATGGCGCCGCAGCGCCGCAGCCATGGCGCCCTCAAGCACCCACCGCATCGCACGCGGCAGGCGGACGCCAAGCACCGGCAGCAGCGCGGGAAACAGGTCATGGCACCAGTGCACCGCCGCCCCGTGCCGCACCGCCAGCAGCGGCCCGGCCAAGGCCAACAGCGGCGGGTCGGTCATGGTGACCACCACGTCGTGCCGCGGCAGCGCCAGGGCGCGCACTGTCAGCCGGGCCAGCGCCGCCAGATAGCCGCGCACACCCGGACGGTCCTCCCCCCGCCCGCCGGCACGCACCACGGCGACGCCACGCGGCGCTTCCGCCGGGCCGGCGCCATCGGTCAGCACGGTGACGCGCCAGCCAGCGCACGCGGCCCGTCCGGCCAGATCGGCGAGGCAGCGCCCGCTGGCTCCGCGGTCGGGCGGGAAGACGCGGTTGATGAAGAGGATCGAGGGCGGCTCGGGCAACGCGCAGGACCTTCGAAGCGATTGCATTCGAAAGTATGCACCACACGCTAAGCGTCAGCAAATCCGTTCCGACTTGGCGCTTCGCGGGTTTTTTCCGAGGCAACAACCATCAAGGTGAGCAGAAGCCCGCAATCGAGATACTTGAAGCTGGTGTGCGCGCCGAGCGCCATCGCAAGCGGTGCCAGCACCGACACCGCCAGCGGCGGGTCGGACCGCAGCAACCGCCACGCCGACGGCGCCAGCGCCGCGAGGTAGGCGGCGAGCGCCATCAGGCCCAGCGCCCCGGTCTTGAACAGCGTGTAGCTCGCCAGCGTGTGCGTGTACGCCACGCGCCAGCCGCCGACCGCCGGGTTGGCGATCAGCGCGCCCCAGCCGTCGCCGAACAGGAACGCCTCGGCCGAGCGGCCGACCTGCTCCAGCACCGCCGCGGCCTCCTCGATACGGGCGTTGGTGCCGGCCAGCCGGTTCTTCTCCGCCACCTGCGCCAGCGCCCCCGCCAGCGTGTCGCCGAGCAGCAGCAGCGCCACGCCGGACAGCGCCGCCATGACCAGCACCATCCGCGGCGCCCGGCGCCACCACCAGGGCACGGTGACCAGGAACCCGATCAAAGCCAGCCCCAGCGCCATGCGGTGCACCGCCCCGGCCAAGGCGCCCAGGCACAGCGCCGCCGGCACCAGCAGCACCCCGGCGCCGAGCCGGCGCGCCCAGCCGCCGCGCGCCGCCAGTCCGAGCGCCGCCATCGGCAGAGCCACCGCGGCGAACAGCACCGAGGGTGCGTTCAGGAAGTAGCGCAACCCGTCCGCCATCGCGCGCACGCCGACCGCGCCGAAGCCCCACTCCGCCTGCCGCCACC
Organism: Azospirillum sp.; assembly: GCF_050789165.1. Lineage (NCBI taxonomy): Bacteria > Pseudomonadati > Pseudomonadota > Alphaproteobacteria > Rhodospirillales > Azospirillaceae > Azospirillum > Azospirillum sp. The sequence goes on along the minus strand of NZ_JBOZRT010000047.1, from coordinate 68,815 downwards.
AGCGCAGGGCGAACAGCACGCCGGCCAGGGCCAGCCCTGCCGCCAGCAACCGCTCCGCCCGCCCGTCGCCCCGACGCAGCAGCGGCACCAGCAGCACCGGCAGGAACAGGTAGCCGAGCGGCACCACGTCGCGCAGCACCGCCGCCGGCTCCCACCCCAACGTCAGCCCGCGCACCAGCGGCGCCCACAGCAGCCACGCGAAGGACAACACCCCGACCGCTTCCCATCCCGGCAGTGCCGGTGCACGCAGCGCGTGGCCACTCACCACCGCGCAGGGCCTGCGCCAGCCCAGCGCGGCAAGCAGCAGCGCGCCGATGCCGGCCTCCACCACGCGCACCTCCGCCGGCGCCGGCGCGCTGAGCATCCCATAGAGCGCCAGCGCCCCGAACAGCGCCGCGCCGCGTCCTGTCGCCGTGAGGTCCATGCCGGCAGCATGCCACGCCCCCGCAACCGGGGCGAGAGCAACTCAGACTCTGCACCGTTCCGGAATTTCTTCGGACACGATGAACCAGCGGCAGATCCGGCCGGACGCGTCGCGGTCGCAGATCGCCTTGGCGTGGAACCAGCGGTACGCGCCGTCGTGGCGCCGGTATCGGTAGTCGGCCTCGTACCGCCCGCCGGACGCCACGGCCCGCGCCCAGGTCGCCGCCGCGCGCGCCTGGTCGTCGGGGTGCAGCACGTCCAGCCAGCCGTGCCCCTTCAGCGCCTCGCCGCTCAGCCCGGTGTAGGCCCGGACAGCGGCGTCGGCGTAGACGTTGCGGCCCTCCGCGTCGGCGATGACGATCAGCGGAGCGGCCGGCGGCGCTGCTCCCGGCCCTGGTCCGAGGTCGGAGCGTCCGTCCGTGATTTCGTAGGTGTCCAGCGGCATGGCCTTTTGCCCTCACCACGCATCCGAGGAGACGTCTAAGGGTCCAAACATTGGCAGCGAAGCGATTTTAATTCAAATACAATATAGTTATAACACCACACTCGACGGACGGCCCAAGCCGCGCTATCTGCTGACGCGAGGCTGCACCGGAGATGCCCCATGGTCGAGGAAATCCCCCTCCCCTGCGCGCGGCTGGGCACGCGACGGGTATTGGCGGTGCACCGCTTCGGCACGCCGGGCGCCCGACCCAAGGCGTACCTGCAGGCGGCGCTGCACGCCGACGAGACGCCGGGCATGCTGGTGGCGCACCACCTGATCCGCCTGTTGCGCAAGGCCACGGTGACCGGCGAGGTGGTCGTCGTGCCGGTGGCCAACCCGGTGGGCCTCGCCCAGGTCGTGGAGGGCACGCATGTGGGCCGCTACGCCCTCGACGGCGGCGGCAACTTCAACCGGCAGTTCCCCGACCTGACCGACGCGGCGGCCGAGCGGCTGACCGGCGCGCTCGGCGGCGACCCGGTGGAGAACGTCCGGCTGGTGCGCGCCGCCTTGCACGCGGCGCACGCCGGGTTGACGCCGGTGACCGAGGTGGCGGCGCTGCGCCACGCGCTGCTCGGGCTGGCGCTCGACGCCGACCTCGTGCTCGACCTGCACTGCGACCAGGAGGCGGTGCCGCACCTCTACACCGGCGAAGCCCTGTGGCCGGCGCTGTCCGACGTGGCCGGGGAGTTGGGCTGCGAAGCGGTGCTGCTGGAGCGGGACTCCGGCGGCACGCCGTTCGACGAGGCGTGCTCCGGCCCGTGGCGGCATCTGGCCGGACGCTTCGGCTCCGAAACTCCGGTTCCGCCCGGCTGCGCCGCCGCCACCGTGGAGCTGCGCGGCAAGGCAGACGTGTCGGACACGCTGGCGGAGGCGGACGCGCGCGCCTTGCTGCGCGTCCTGGTTCGCCGCGGCGTGGTGGCCGGCGAAGCTGCGCCGCCGCCCCCGGCGTGCGAGGCGACGCCGCTGGCCGGTCTGGAGCGGCTGACCGCCCCGCGCCCCGGCGTCATCGCCTTCCACCGCGTGGTGGGCGAACGGGTGGCGCCGGGCGATCTGGTGGCGGAGATCGTCGACCCCACCGCCGCCGACCTGGCACAAGCGCGCACCCCGCTGCGCGCCGGCGTGGCGGGGCTTGTGATGGCCCGCAGCAACCGCCGCTTCGCCGGCATGGGCGAACTGGTGGCCTCGATCGCCGGCCGCGAGCCGCTGCAGCGGACCGGCCGCGGCCTGCTGTTCGATTAGGCGTATCGGACGGTCGCCTGCTCCAGCCGGTAGAACAGCCCTTCGTGGGGGTTGAGGCGCAGCGTGCCCGACACGATGACGGCGTTGCGCGTTTCCGGCGCCGGGACCCTGGCGTGGACGTGCAGCATGGAGGCCGGTCCGGGGCGCTCGCACGCCGGGCAGCCGACCGGGTTGGCGGCGAGGATGAAGCGGCGCTGCGGCCCGCCCTCGGTCAGCGACACCATGAAGCCGCGCAGGGTGACCGTCCTCCCGTCCAGCGCCGCGACGGCGTCCGGGAACTGCGGGATCGCGGCGGCGCCGGCCAGACGGACGCCAGCGAGGTCGCGCCACAGCGCGGTGAATTCATCGAGGGCGAGATGGAAGCGGCCCGCGGGATGCGTCGGCTCCGCCGCGCCGCCGGCCCACACGGCCATCCCGGCGATCGGCGCCAACGCCAAAGGCAACAAGACCTGGCGACGCGTCGTCATGGTTTCCTCCCGGTGCGGTAGATCCGCAGCGGCCGTTTGCGGCCTTCTTCTGATTTGCGGCGAATTGTTCCCAACTCCCGCCCGGCCGTCAACTCCCCTCCGCCCACCCCCACCAACGGGAGCGCCAAGGCAAAGGTGGGGTGACGCCGACGCGCCGGACCGGCATGATGGCCATATCTCCAGCCCTTGCGACTTTCCGGAGCCCGTTTCATGCCGAACGCGAAACCCGCGCTGGCGCGCGTCAGCGAGGACCAGACCGCCGAACTGGCGGACATGTTCCGCCTGATGAGTGACCCCAGCCGGCTGCGCATCATCCTGGCCTGCCTGGAGACGCCGACCTCGGTCGGCGACATGGCCACGGCGCTGGGCCTGTCGCCCTCGCTGGTCAGCCACCACCTGCGCCTGTTGCGCGCCGGCCGCCTGATCCAGGCGGAGCGGCGCGGCAACCGCGTCTATTACCTGATCACCGACGAGCACATCCGCCGGGTGCTGTCCGATATGGTCGATCACGTCGCCGAAAGCGACGATCTGGACGCGGACGAACCGAACGACTCCCCATCGTAGAACTTCCTTAGCAAATGTAATAAAATCGTAATTCGATTTGACGACGGCGGTGTCCGCCGCCATAGTCGTTGTGCGTCGCAGCATGACTGCCGCGCGCCGACACGGCTCCCCAGGGTGTTTCGATGGAAACCTTCCGCTTCCAGCCGGGTGAAACTCCGATCCTGCTGAGCATCCCGCACGTCGGCACGGCCATCCCGCCGGACGCCGCCGCCGGCATGACCGAGGCGGCCCTGGCCACGCCGGACACCGACTGGCACCTGGACCGCCTGTACCATTTCGCCCCGGCGCTCGGCATCGGCTTCCTGAAGGCGACGTGCTCGCGCTATGTGATCGACCTCAACCGCGACCCGGCCGGGGCGGCGCTGTACGCCGGCGCCGACAACACCGAGCTGTGCCCGCTGAGCACCTTCGACCATCAGCCGCTCTACCGCCCCGGCCACGAGCCCGACGTTGCCGAGGTGCAGCGCCGCATCGACACCTACTGGCGCCCCTACCACGAGACGCTGCAGCGCGAGTTGCAGGCGCTGCGCGACCGCTTCGGCGTCGCCGTGCTGTTCGACGCGCACTCGATCCGGTCCGAGGTGCCGCGCTTCTTCCAGGGCACGCTGACCGATTTCAACCTCGGCACCGCCGACGGCGCCACCGCCGCGCCGAAGCTGGTCGGCCGGCTGATGAACGTGCTGGCGGCGACCGGCACGTACAGCTCGGTGCTGAACGGCCGCTTCAAGGGCGGCTACATCACCCGCGCGTACGGCAAGCCGGACGAGGGAATCCACGCCGTCCAGCTCGAGCTCAGCCAGCGCACGTACATGGACGAGGCGCCGCCTTTCCGCTACCGCGACGATCTGGCCGGGGATGTACGCCCGCTGATCGAGCGCCTGCTGGGCGCCATCGCGGAGTGGGCCCGCGAGCGGACGCGGGCGGCGCGGGTGGCGGTGTAGTCAGACCCACACGCCCCGCACGTACGGCGCGATCTGCGTGTCTTCCATGATGATGTGGTTCACCAGCCAGTCGGCGGTGAAGGCGTAGATCCGCTCGCCGTTGGCGCGGGTCGGTTCCTTGGCGAAGACGTTGGAGAGATCGCCGATCGCCTTCACGGCGTCGGCGTGGCGGCGCTTGTGCTCCTCCATCTTCGGGAAGTGCACCTTCTCCATGATCTTCTCTTCGCGCTGGAAATGCTGGTGCGTGTATTCCAGCAGCTTCATCAGCGTCTTGGCGACGCGCGCCGGCATATAGACCCGCGCGTTCAGCGCGGCGTCCAGCTCATTCAGGTACTCGATCAGGTGCCTGTGATCATCGTCGATGGACGGTTGCCCAACACTGAGCTGGCGCCGCCACGCTATCGCACCCATACCGCCTCCGGACTTGGCGCCCACCCCTTTTCACGGGCATCCACTGGCCGGATTATGCGTGCGGTGCAGCGCGGCACAGAAGGAATCATGCGGGCGCACGGCAATTTGACGCACCCAATCCCACACGCAAAAGGGGCGGAAGCTGACGCTTCCGCCCCTTTCCGGGTGCAACCCCGCGGTCAACCGACGATGGAGTAGCCGCAGTCCACGTAGGTCGTGGCGCCGGTGATGCCCTTGGCGCCGTCGGTGGCGAGAAAGGCCGTGGTGTAGCCGACCTCGTCGATGGTGACCAGGCGCTGCTCGGGCGCACGGTCGGCGGCCTTGGCCATCAGCTCGTCAAAGTGGGCGATGCCCGACGCGGCGCGCGTCTTGATCGGGCCGGGGGAAATGGCGTGCACGCGGATGCCCTTCGGGCCCAGCTCGGACGCCAGATAGCGAACGCTGGCTTCCAGAGCGGCCTTCACCGGCCCCATGACGCCGTAGTTCTCGATCACGCGCTGCGAGCCGAAGTACGACATGGTGAACAGCGTGCCGCCGTCCTTCATCAGCGGCTCGGCGTAGCGGGCCATGCGGATGAACGAGTGGCAGGACACGTCCATCGCCGCCGAGAAGCCGTCGCGCGAGCAGTCGACGACGCGGCCGTGCAGATCCTCGCGCGGGGCGAAGGCGATGGAGTGCAGCGCGAAGTCGAGCTTGCCCCACTTCTGCTCGATCTTCTCGAACATGGCCTTCAGCTGGCCTTCGCCGGTGACGTCCACCGGCTCGAAGATCTCGGCCTCGACCTCGCGGGCCAGCGGCTCGACGTGCGGCTTGGCCTTGTCGTTCAGGTAGCTGATCGCCAGGTCGGCACCCAGCGCCCTGAACGCCTTGGCGCAGCCCCAGGCGATCGACTGGTCGTTGGCGATGCCGAGGATCAGGCCCTTCTTGCCGGCCAGGCTGGCGGCCGCAGGAATCATGGTGGTCATCAGAAGTGTCCCATCTGGAAAGTCGGGGATTGCCGTCAGGCCGCTGACTGGATGGTCGTTCCGCGCATCGCATCCTTACATGAAAAAGTACTCATGCAAGCATACCGCCGGCCCGTCCTTCCTCCCCACCCGCAGCGTTACGTTTGTGCGGCGCAGCATACAGCAGATAGTCAAGACGTGCAACGCACGAATACTGCAACAAAATTGACAAGTTTTGGGTAATTCGCGAAACGACGCAGTGCGTTCAGGTCGTGCCGGGGGAGAAGGACGGCGGATCGCTGGCCGGGAAGGATTCCTCGGACGCCTCGTCCACCCGCTCGTCGGCGTCGCCGTAGATGTCGCCAGGATTACGGGAGTACGGGTGGGTGCCCTCCTCGACGTCCTGGGCGGGAATGGCGGGATCGGGGCGGCGCCAGCCCTCCATCAGGCCGTACGCCGGGCAATAGCCGGTCAGGCCGCGCGCCACCAGCGCGCCGCCGGCCAGCGCCATGACCGCGCCGCCGATGGTCGGCCGGCGGATGCCGAGCACCGCAAGGATGCCGCCGCCGACCAGCGAGGCCAGACGCTCAGCGTGGCCGACGTTGATCATCCGGTCGAAGTCGTCGAAATGGACGTGCTGCGCCATGGAGGTCTCCCGCTGGGACGGATCTCGTGCCCCTTGAACGGCGCGCTCAAGGCGGAGGTTCCCGCCCGGCGGGGATCAGCCGCGCAGCGTCTCGAACGGCGTCGGCGACCCAAAGAAGCGCCCGGCCAGCGCGCTCACCCGCGCCGCGTCGCCGGTGGTGAAGAAGCGCAGCCCGTCCGCGGCCCCGCCGGTCGGCGCGTATTCCGGATGGCGCTCCAGATAGTGCTCCAGCGAGCGGGCAACCAACGCCGGCTGCGACAGCACCTCGACGCCGGGCGGCAGCGCCTCGGCGAACAGGTGCGCCACCAGCGGGTAGTGCGTGCAGCCCAGCACCACGGAATCCAGCGGCCGGCCGTCCAGCTGCTCCATCAGGCCGGCGACGTACCGGCGCACCGCCGGGCGGATGGCGGCGTCGGGCGCGCCCTCCTCGATCAGCGGTACGAGGTCCGGGCAGGCCTGCTGGACGACGGTGACGTCCGGCGCCCGCTTGCCGATCTCCCGCGGAAAGGATCCGGAGCGGACCGTCCCCGCGGTGGCGAAGACGCCCACGGTGCGCGGCTCTGGCAGCCGGTCGGCGAGCGGCGCCTCGGCCATCCAGGGCACGCGGGTGATCGCCTCGACCATCGGCACCAGCACGCCCAGCACGTTGCGCTCCGGGTACGCCCCACGCAGCCAGGTCTGCTGCATCCGGCGCAGGGCCACCGCCGCCGCCGTGTTGCAGGCCACGACGACCAGCCCGCAGCCCTGCGCGAACAGGTGCTCCACGCCGGCGACGGTCAGGCGGTAGATATCCTCGTCGCTGCGCGGGCCGTAGGGGGCGTTGCCGTTGTCGCCGAGATAGACGAAGGGCCGGGCCGGCGCGGCCTCGACCAGCGCCCGCAGCACCGTCAGCCCGCCATGCCCGGAATCGAAGACGCCGATCGCCACTGGAAAAGCCCTCACAGGGAAATGAATAGCCGCAGTTTCCGGATCGTCGCCGGAAACGGGTGTGAGATCGTTGGGCGCGGGAGTATGCCACGCCCGGCGGCGGAGCCAAGACCTCAGCGCACCGCCGCTTCCAGGATCCGCACCGCGGTCGCGACGCCGTCCTCCGCCTGGATCCGGGCGCCCAGGTCGACGGCGCGCGCCCGCATGTCCGGATCGTCCATCAGCGCCAGCGCCGCCGCCAGCCGGGACGGCGTCAGCTCCGCGCGCGACAGCGGCGCCGGGCCGACGCCCAGCGCGTGCACGCGCGCCCCCCAGAAGGGCTGGTCGCCGAGGAACGGCACCACGAAGCCCGGCACTCCGGCGCGCAGCGCCGCCGCCGTGGTGCCGGCGCCGCCGTGATGGACCACCGCCGCCATGCGCGGGAACAGCCAGTCGTGCGGCGCCGCCTCCAGCCCGTACACGGTGGGCGGCAGCGCCGTCGCGTCCAGGCCGCCCCACCCCGCCGACAGCACGGCGCGCCGGTCGCCCAGCGCCTCCAGCACCAGCGCGGTCGTGGCCGCCGGGTCGTAGCCGCCCATGCTGCCGAAGCCGACGTACACCGGCGGCGGCCCGTCGTCGAGGAAGCGCCGCAGGCTGACCGGCGGCTCCCAGCCCGCGCCCTCGTCGAGGAACCAGAACCCGGTGACCTGGCAGAACGCCGGCCAGTCCGCCGGCTTGGGCAGCACCTGCGGCGAATGGGCGTAGAGCAGCGGCGGCTCCTCGCGCATCATCCGCGGCCCCGGCCCGGCCAGCGGCATCGGCGGTAGGCCGAGCACGCTGCGCCGCGCCCGGTTGATGGATGGCCGGAAGCCCTGCCAGATCACCTGCATGAGGGCGAGGTGCAGCGCAACGTTCACCACCCCCGGCAGCCGGATGGCCGGCGGCTTCATCAGGGGCGGCGGAAAGGCCCGCGTCGGCCCCATCGGCTGCAATCCGACCCCAGCCCACGGGATTCCGAGCGACTCGGCGATGCCGATGCCGGTGTAGAAACACAGGCCGGCGGTCACCAGCAGATCGCAACCGCGCGACGCTTCCAAGTATTCGCGGGTCCACGCCTCGCCATAGTCCTGCGCCATGCGCACCAGCGCGCGGGTCAACTGCACCGGGTTGACGCCGCGGCGGAACAGCGTGCTGGCGGCATCCCCCTGGGTCACGGCGCGCACGTCGCCGGACAGCGGACGATGCTCCAGCCCGTGGCGCTCGATCAGCGGCCGGAACTCTCGGTCGGCCGGAAAGACGACGCTGTGCCCAGCCCGCACGAGGCCGGCGCCGAGCGCGACGAGGGGACGGACGTCGCCCTGCGAACCGTAGGTGATGATGGAGACCCGCATGGCGCGGGATCATAGCGGGAAAGACGCAAAAGGGGACCACCCGCGGTGGTCCCCTCCCGCGACGGAAGGCCTCAGGCCAGGATCTCGGCGATGGCCTCCATGTCGTGCACCTCGTGCTCGAACCGGGCGAGTTCCGGCCCGACGGCGTCGCGGATCGACACCATGCCGATCGGCCGGCCGCGCTCGACCACCGGCAGGTGGCGGTAGCCGCCGTCGTGCATGTAATGCAGCGCGTCCACGATGCTGCGGTCGGGACCGATGGTGGTCGGGTCGCGGGTCATGACCTCGTCAACCTGGGTGCGGTCGGGGTCGAGCCGACCGGCGAGGACGCGGAACAGCGCGTCGCGCTCCGTGAAGATGCCGACCAGCCGTTCGCCATCGACCACCGGCAGAGCGCCGATGCGGTATTCCCTCATCATGTGCGCCGCGGTGCGGACGGACGCGGTGCGCGGCACGGTGACGACGCGCTGGTTGCGGACGATCTCCCGGATAGGCCGGTTCGGCATTGGCATTTCCTCCCCCGTTGTGCGACAGTCTGTCGCAGAAAGAATGATGCGCGGGAGCGTGCATCGCAGCAATACACCAAACGGCTGCGATGACCTCCACGAACGAAAGGGATAGCCGTCGGTTTCACGTCATACGAAGGGGCGGAGGCACGGAGGGCGCATGCGGGATATCGCCACGGGGCTCGGGTACGCGCTGACCATCGCGGTCGCGGCGATCCTCTTCTTCGTCGGGTACACGCAACTGCTGGGGCTGCGCTCCGACGCGCTGGCGATGGTCGCGGCGGGGATGTGCGGGGCGATCTCCGCCACGATGGCGTGGCCGAGCCCGCCCGGCGATGAGGTGCTGAACCGCCCGCGCGCCGACCTGGTGATCGGCAGCCGCACCGCGCTTCTGTTCTACGTGCTGTTCACCATCGCCACGGTGGTCGAGCGCTTTCCCGAGTATTTCGGGGAGGTGGACGGCGTCCACCAGACGATGACGACCCTGCTGCTCAGCCTGCCGGGGCTGGTGGTGGTGTCGCTGGGGGTGATGATCTACGCCAGCATGGGGGCGGCGTTCTTCCTGTCGGTGCTCATCGCCCGCTTCTGGGTGCGGCAGGCGCGCCGGGCGCACGCCGCACACCCGCCGGCGGCGTAGCGGCTACACCTCTTCCGGGAAGCAGCCGGCGCGGGCGGCCACCACCGCCACCTGGGTGCGGTTGCGCACCCCCAGCTTCTGCATGATGGCGCGCACGTGCACCTTCACGGTGCCTTCCAGCACGCCCAGCTCGCGGGCGATCTCCTTGTTGGAATGGCCGGCGAGCAGCAGTTGGAAGACGTCGCGCTGGCGGTCGGTCAGCCGGTCGAGGATCTGCCCGGTCGGCCGCGCCGTGTCGGCCGCCACGTTGCCGCTCAGCACCGCGCGGGGCAGCGGCAGGAACGTCTCCCCGGTCAGGGCCAGCGAGATGGCGTGCTCCAGCACCGCGGTGGAACTGGTCTTGAGAATGTATCCCTTGGCCCCCATGCGCACGCTGTCGACGATGTCGGCCACCTCGTCGGAGCCGGAGATCACCAGCAACGGCACGCCGGCCAGCGCATCGACCATGCGGCGCAACCCGTCGCGCCCCTGCCGGTCGGCAAGGCTGAGGTCGAACAGCACCAGCGTCAGGTCGGGGACGCGGGCCGCCACCTCCAGCGCCTCGGTCAGGGAGCCGGCTTCGATGATCTGAGCGTCGGGGTGGATCTCGCCCACCGACAGGGCGAAGCCGTGCCGCACCAGGGGGTGATCGTCCACGACGAGGAACTTGCGCGGCTTGGCGCGCACCGCCCGCTCACCGCCAATCGAACGCACCTGTACTTCCATCGTCTTGCTACCTTCCTCCAGCCGCGGCTCGTAAATGATCCGGCGTCACGCACGGTTCCGGCAGCCTATTCGCCACCAGTGCGCCGCGGCACCTCCGTTTTCATCGAAAGATACCACTTTCGATTTTTCCAGGCTGTCTGTCCTGTCGGCCGCGCTGTCCTTGCGCTTTCAACACGCGCAATTCCGATGTCGCTTGCCGCGACAACGCTCACTCGTATAAAACACTTCCATATTCAGGGTAAAGCCCGCATTTACGCATCAATACATCTCGCATTTTTCCTATCGGCGGGCATTGTGCGATGCAGGATTTAGAAAACGAAACGGGCGCGAATGCGGCTTCATGGAGGAGGCTTTATGGACACCTGGAATGTGATGCTCATCGACCACGACCGGCTGTTCTCGGCCGCGCTTGGCACGCTCATCAGTAGCGGTCCATTCCGCATCTGCCACTATGCGGTGGACGCCGGTGACGCCGCGACGGCGGTCGAGCGGGGCAACGAGCCCGACCTCATCGTCATGGCGCTGCAGGACGGGTCGGCCGAGGAACTTTCCGGGATCAAGCGGCTGCGCGCCGCCACCGGCGCGCGCATCGCCGTGCTGGCGGACGAGATGCTCGACCGCTCGCTCTCCCTGGCGCTGCGGGCCGGCGCCGACGCCTATCTCAACAAGTCGATGAGCAGCGAATCCCTGCTGCGCGCGCTGCAGTTGGTGATGCTGGGCGAGGTGGTGTACCCGACGCACGTCGCCAGCCTGCTGATCGCCACCGCCAACGAGCGCCCTGCCCCCACCCGCGCCGCGCCGAGCAACAACGAGCTGTCGAAGCGCGAGGTGCAGATCCTGCGCTGCCTGCTGGCCGGCCAGTCGAACAAGGCGATCGCCCGCAACCTGCACATCACCGAGAGCACGGTGAAGATGCACTTCAAGAACGTGATGCGGAAGATCAACGCCCAGAACCGCACGCAGGCGGCGGTGTGGGCGATCCAGAACGGGCTGTCGCCCCTGGTGAACGCCTGAGCCCGACCCGGCCGCCCCCTTCCCCCGTCCGGCGCGGGGGAAGGGGACAGTGGCTCACGCGGCCGCGTGGCGGTGGCCGTGGCGGCCTTCGGCGAACTCCTCGATCATCTTCGGGCAGAACTTCGGCAGGTCCTGCGGGTTGCGCGAGGTGACCAGGCCGCGGTCGGTGACCACCGTCTCGTCCACCCAGGTCGCCCCGGCGTTGGTCAGGTCGGTCTTCAGCGACGGCCAGGAGGTCATCCGCCGGCCGCGCACGGCGCCGGCGTCGATCAGCGTCCACGGGCCGTGGCAGATGGCGGCGATGGGCTTGTCCGCCTGCACGAACGCGCGGATGAAGGCGATGGCCTTCGGCTCCAGGCGCAGCGCGTCAGGGTTCATCACGCCGCCGGGCAGCATGAGCGCGTCGTAGCGGCCGGCGTCGGCGGAGTCGAGCGTCGCGTCCACCGGCACGGTGTCGCCCTTGTCGTGATGCTTCCAGCCCTGGATGCTGCCGGACTTCGGCGACACGACGTGCACGGTGGCGCCGGCGTCCTTCAGGGCCTTCACCGGCTCGGTCAGTTCCGACTGCTCGAAGCCGTCGGTGGCGAGCACGGCCACGGTCTTTCCGTTCAGGCTCTTGGCCATGATGCGGTCCTCCGTCTCGGTTGGGGATACCGCCCCAACCGAGGCGTCGGGACGGGGTTCCACCGCGAGCACACGCTTTGGCGGCCACCCAGACCAGCGTCTGTGGCATAGTGCCGGCATGTGGACCCTCGCCCCCGACCGCCGCACCCTGTGGGACACCGCCGGACGCCGCTTCGACCCGGCCCGCCGCGTCTGGACCTCCGACCGCCAGCCACCGGACGGCCTGCCGCTCGGCGACGCCGAGGCGGTGCGCTGGCTCCAGCGCGAGAGCGGCTCGCCCTGCCGCCCACCGGTCGGCGTGATCGGCCCGCGCGAGCCCACTCCCGCCCAGGAAGCGATGGCCGAAGCCGTCGGCGCCGGGCTCGCCGACCTCGGGCTGGTGGTGCTGTGCGGCGGCCGCTCCGGCGTCATGGAGGCAACCTGCCGCGGCGTGGCGAGCCGGGGTGGCCTGTCCGTCGGCCTGCTGCCCGGCGAGGACTGGGAAAGCGCCAACCCCCACGTCACCGTGCCCATCGCCACCGGCATCGGCGTCGCCCGCAACGCGCTGATCGCCCGCGCCGCGCTGTGCCTGATCGCCATCGGCGGCGGCGTCGGCACGCTGTCCGAGATTGCCTTCGGCCTGCAGTTCGGCAAGCCCGTCTTCGCCCTGGCCGGCGCCCCCAAGGTGGACGGCACGGTGGAACTGGACGGCTGGGATGCCCTCTTGCCGCTGGTGGCGCGGGTGGTGCTAGCCGTGCATCCGTGAGATCGCGTCGGCCAGCCGGATCGGCTCCGGCAGGCGCCATTTCGGGGTGACGCGCAGCACCAGATCGACGCAGGTCTGCAGGCTCACCCGGTGCCCGACGGAGACGAACAGCGGGTTGGTGCCGTCGCGCGTGCGCAGGGCGACGCCGACGATTTCCCGGCGGTGCCACATCGGCGAGGACGAGCCGCGCTCCCGCCCGGGTTCCTCGTAACGGCCGACCAGCCGCGACTTGGCGACGCCGACGGTCGGCAGCCCGGTCACCACGCCGAGATGGCAAGCCAACCCGAAGCGCCTGGGATGCGCCATACCCTGGCCGTCCACCACCACGAGGTCCGGCGGCTCCGGCAGCAGCGCCAGCGCCTCGGCCATCGCCGGCACCTCGCGGAACGACAGCAGCCCCGGCACGTACGGGAACACGGTGCGGCGCGCCAGCAGCACGCTGCGCGTCAACTCCAGCGTGTCCGGATCGATCTCGGCGACAGCGGCCCAGGTGATGCCGTCCTGCTCGCCGTAGTGCGCGTCCACCGCCGCCAGCCGGCGCAGCGGCGGGACATCGTCGTGCGCGACCACCAGGCCGCGCAGCCGTTCCTGCACGGCGCGCGCCTCCGCCTCGGTGGTCGGCCAGGGCTCGCTCAGCGTGTCCATGCCCCGACAACAGGCGCGCGTGCCGATCCGTCGCCGCATGCACGCGTCGGTGGATTTACCCATGCACTTGTGTGCAAAAATGATGACGGCGGCCGGAATCCCCCGGCCGCCGCATCAAAGGAGGCAAAAGGCATGAGAAAGATGCCCTTTCTCCTGGTCTTCGCGTGGCGGGACCGGGTGATCACGATCATCCGACGCCGCCGCAGGAAGGCCTAGGGACGAGCCGGTGGGTGCTGCAACACCCGCCGGCCACCTCCGACAATATAGCATCGGCACGCAGGGCTGGCAAATCCCCGGCCGTTCTACTCCTCGCCCCCTACTCCTCGATGGGATGGCAGGGCTTGCAGGAGGTCGGCCAGGGCTCGCCGAGATCCTCGACGAGGCAGCGCCACGACGCGCCGTCCAGGCGGATGCAGCCCCCGCCCGCGAAGTGCAGGGCCACGCCGCCGCCCTCCACCGTCTCCAACGACAGCAGTTCGAGGAACTGCTTGCGGTCCTTCAGGTCGAGGCCGCGCATCTTCACGGCCGTCACACCCTCGAAGCGGATGCCGCAGTTGACGCGCTCGAACGGGTACAGTTCGTCGTCCTCGGCGGTGGGGCCGGGGGCGTCGCGCGGGCGGTCGCTGGTCTCCCAGCGAAAGCGGCTCACCACCGCCACGAAGCGCTTCTCGTCCGGCAGGTAGCACATGTCGCCGATCGGCACGATGGCGTCCTGCAGGCAGGCGGAGACGACCTTCAGGTCCTCCTGGTCCTCGGCGCGCACCCGCAACGGCGTGGTCATGGTTCCTCCCCTACCCGTCAGTCCTCGCCCCCGCCGCCGATGCGCTCGATGTCGGCACCGCAGGCGGCCAGCTTCTCTTCGACCCGTTCGTAGCCGCGGTCCAGGTGGTAGACGCGGTTGACCGTCGTCTCCCCTTCCGCCGCCAGACCGGCCAGCACCAGCGACACCGAGGCGCGCAGGTCGGTGGCCATGACCGGCGCGCCGGTCAGCCGCTCGACCCCGCGCACCAGCGCCGATGAGCCGTGCACGGTGATACGCGCGCCCATGCGCATCAGTTCCGGCGCGTGCATGAAGCGGTTCTCGAAGATCGTCTCGGTGATCATCGCGGCCCCCCGCGCCGTGCACATCAGCGCCATCATCTGCGCCTGCAGGTCGGTGGGGAAACCGGGGAACGGCTCGGTCATCGTGTCGACGCCGTGCAGCTCGCCGTTGGCGCGGGCGACGCGCACGCCGTTCTCGATCTCGGTGAACGTCACGCCGGCCGGCTGCAAAGTGTTGGCCAGCGACTGGATCAGCTCCAGCCGGGTGTTCATGATGTCCAGCTCGCCGCCGGTGATCGCCGCGGCCATGGCGTAGGTGCCGGTCTCGATGCGGTCGGGCACCACCGCGTGGGTGGCGCCGTGCAGCCGCTCGACGCCGCGGATGCGCAGCGTGTCGGTGCCGATGCCCTGGATGTCGGCGCCCATGGCGACGAGGCAGTGGGCGAGGTCGCTCACCTCCGGCTCGCGCGCGGCGTTGACCAGGACGGTCTCGCCCTTCGCCAGCGTGGCGGCCATCAGCAGGTTCTCGGTGGCGCCGACGGAGACCTTGGGGAAGACGAACTCCGCGCCCTTCAGGCCGTTCGGCGCCTTGGCGACGATGTAGCCGCGGTCCAGCTCGATCTCCGCACCCATGGCCTGCAGGCCCTTGATGTGCAGGTCCACCGGGCGCGCGCCGATGGCGCAGCCGCCGGGGAGCGACACCCGCGCCTCGCGGCAGCGCGCGACCAGCGGCCCCAGCACCAGCACCGAGGCGCGCATCTTGCGCACCAGGTCGTACGGCGCCGTGGTGTTGGTGAGGTTGCGCGCCGTCAGCTCGATCACCCGGCCGGCGCAGTTGCCGCCGGCGCCCGCGAGGTGGATCGCCACGCCGTGCTGCAGCAGCAGGTTGCACAGCGTGTTGATGTCCGCCAGGATCGGCAGGTTCTTGAGAACCAGCGTCTCGTCGGTGAGCAGACTGGCGGTCATCAGCGGCAGCGCCGCGTTCTTGGCGCCGCCGACTTCGATGGCGCCACGCAGGGGGTTACCGCCGCGGATACGGATCCTATCCATGGGACCTATGAGTGCTGGATGCTGTAGGGATGGTGCTGGTCGGGCCGCTTTGCAAGAGGTCCCGCCGCGCCTAGAGGCGCGGCAGGGTGACGCCCTTCTGGCCCATGTACTTGCCGGACTTGTCGGCGTAGGAGGTCTCGCAGACGCTGTCCCCCTTGAGGAACAGGAACTGGCACAGGCCCTCGTTGGCGTAGACCTTGGCGGGCAGCGGCGTGGTGTTGGAGATCTCCAGCGTCACGTGGCCTTCCCACTCCGGCTCCAGCGGGGTGACGTTGACGATCAGGCCGCAGCGCGCGTAGGTGCTCTTGCCCAGGCAGATCACCAGAACGTCGCGCGGCACCCGGAAATACTCCACCGTGCGCGCCAGCGCGAAGCTGTTCGGCGGGATGATGCAGACGTCGGTCTTGCGGTCGACGAAGCTGTTCTCGGAGAACAGCTTGGGATCGACGATGGCGTTGTCGACGTTGGTGAAGATCTTGAACTCGTCGGCGACGCGGGCGTCGTAGCCGTAGGAGCTGAGCCCGTAGGAAATGACGCCGGCGCGCTCCTGGCGGTCGACGAAGGGCTCGATCATCCCCTTGGTCGAGGCCATCTCGCGAATCCAGCTGTCCGGCATGATGCCCATGGGCCCACTCTCCTCGTACGAAATCGAATTAGGGGGTTGTAGCGGACGCGGGCTGGGGGCTCAAGCGCGCGCAGCGGTCAATCACGCATGCGCCGACCGCGCGCCTGCGCTTTCCGCTGTACCCGTCCCCTCCACGCGATGCAAGCTGCCGCCGCAGGACAAAGAAGAGACGGAAGAGGCACGCGGATGCAGACCGCCGCAACGACGATCGACCCGGCTGACGAAACGGCCTGGGCCGGCATCCGCTCGCAGTTCGAGGTCGCCGATGGGTTCGTGAACCTGGAGAACGGCTATTTCGGCACCCAGGCCAAGCCGGTGCTGGCCGCCTTCGAGGGCTACAACCGTCTGGTGAACGCGGAAACCTCGCACTTCTACCGCCGCCTCTACCCGGAGCGGCACGCCGATGTCCTGCGGCGGCTGGCCGAGTTCACCGGCACGAGCGACGGCGAGCTGCTGATCACCCGGAACACCACCGAGGCGATGAACATCCTGATCCAAGGCTATCCGTTCACCGCCGGCGACCGGATCGTCCTGGGCAGCCACGATTACGACAGCGTCGTCGCCACCTTCGAGATGGTGGCGGCCCGCAAGGGGCTGGGCATCGATCGCGTGCGGCTGCCGCTGCACCCGGACAGCGACGAGGAGATCGTCGGCCTCTACGAACGGGCCATCACGCCGCGCACCCGCGTGCTCCTGCTGACGCACATGATCCACACCACCGGACAGATCCTTCCGGTCGCCAGGATCGCGGCGATGGCGCGCGGGCATGGGGTGGACGTGATGGTGGACGCGGCGCATTCCTTCGCGCACATCGACTGGCGTTTTCCCGACCTCGGCGCGGACTTCGTGGCGGTGAACCTGCACAAGTGGCTGGGTGCACCGCTCGGCGTCGGGCTGCTGCACATCCGCAGGGAGCGGATCGCCGAGATCGCCCCCTTGTACGGCGACGTGACCTTCCCGGCGGACGACATCCGGCGCCTGGGCCATTTCGGGACGACTCCGGCGGGACCGGTTCTGGCCATCGCCGACGCCCTGGCCTTCCATCACGGCGTGGGAAGCGCCAACAAGGAAGCCCGCCTGCGGCTCCTGACACGCCGCTGGATGGAGGCCGCCGCCGGGCTCGACCGCATTGAGCTTTTGACACCGCAGGCACCGGAGCGGTCCTGCGCCATCGCCGCCTTCCGGGTCACGGACATGCCGGCGAAGGCGGTGGTCGAGCACCTGTTCGAGCGGCACCGGATCTTCACGGTCGAGCGCGTCATCGACGGCGGCACCGGCGTGCGGGTGACGCCGCACCTCTACACGTCGCTGAGCGACATCGACCGCCTGATCGGGGCGTTGGGAGACTTGGCGGCCTGAGGTTCGCGCTGAACGGACCGGGACCGTCCACAAAGGATGCCGGTTAGCGTCGCACGGTCAGCAGATTCGCATCCCGCGCAATCCGCCACTGGCCATCCGCGTCCTTGCGCAGAAGGGTCAGGGTGTTCCCGGAACGGCGAATGGGCTCCCCGGCGGGAGGAGTGATCTGCAGCTCAATGTGGTTGCGAACGAACGCCCAGTGTCCGAGCACCTGCAATTCCAGGATTTCGCTCGTACCCTCCAGCCGCATGTTGCCCATGCCGTCCGAAAGCCGGGCAAACACATCCTTGCCAAACGGCTCCTGCCCCGGAACCATGAAGATCACATCGTCGGTCATGAGAGCGAGAACAGCTGCGACATCGCCGTTCTTGCTTGCCGCCATCCAGGTCGCGACCACCTCCCGGACAGCCTCCGCATCGTCGCTCATGCAGCAACTCCGTACTCGCAGAACGCTAGGAGGCCTCTTCCCCCTCACAGTCCTTGGCTTCCCGCGCGCGCGCCTGCTCCTTGCGCTTCTTCAGGTTCTCGCGCAGGCGTTCGGCCAGCCGGTCTTGGCGGTCCGGGCTCTTGACCTTTCCCGGCTTGGACGTGGTCGTCTCGCTCATGCGGCGCTCGCGGTCGGTTCAGCGGCGGCGGGGGCCTTGTCCCAGCGCGCCTTCCAGGCCTGGAACATCAGCACCACCCACAGCTGGTGCTGCCGGTTGCGGCGGCCCGACAGGTGCTCGGCCCAGGCGCGGCGGACGACGGCGGCGTCGAGCAGCCCATCCTCGCGCAGACGGCGCTCGTCCAGCAGGTCCTCGGCCCAGGGGCGCAGCGGACCGCGCAGCCAGTCGGCGATCGGCACGGCGAAGCCCATCTTGGGGCGCTCGATCAGCGCGCGCGGGACGTGGCGGTAGAGCACCCGGCGCAGCAGGTGCTTGCCCTGTCCGTCGCGGAGCTTTTGGTGCAGCGGCAGGCGCCAGGCGAACTCCACCACCCGGTGGTCGAGCAGCGGCACCCGCGCCTCCAGCGCCACCGCCATGCTGGCGCGGTCCACCTTGGCGAGGATGTCGTCCGGCAGGTAGGTCGCGGAGTCGAGGTACTGCATGCGCTCGGTGAAGTCGGGCACTTGGTCGGCCACGCGCGCGTCCCACGGCAGGCCGTGCGGCTCGCGCCCGCCGAGGACCAGCGCTTCGGGGTGCTGCCACTGGCTGGCCAGCGTGCGGTACAGCGTGTCGGCGTCCGCCGAGCCGAGGATGCCCGCCAGCTTGTGCGCCTTGTCGCCGGCCATGCGCATGCCGGGAAGGCGGCCGAGCAGCGCGTCCCAGCGCCCCGGCGGCACGGCCTGGATCAGCCCGGCGGCGGCGGCGCGCAGGCCGGCCGGCACCCGGCCCATGCCGCGCCACAGCCGCGCGCCCAGCAGATAGCGGCGGTAGCCGGCGAACAGCTCGTCGCCACCATCGCCGGACAGCGCCACGGTGACCGAGCGGCGGGTCAGCTGCGACACCAGGAAGGTCGGCACCTGCGAGGAATCGGCGAACGGCTCGTCGTACCAGTCGGCCAGCGTCGGAATGACGTTCAGGGCGTCGGCGGGTTCGACGGTCAGCTCGGTGTGGTCGGTGCCGAGGTGCGCGGCGACGGCCCGCGCGTCGGCGGATTCATCGTAGCCGGCCTCGCGGAAGCCGATGGTGAAGGTGCGCACCGGACGGGACGACTGCGCCTGCATCATTGCGACGACGGTGGAGGAATCCACCCCGCCCGACAGGAAGGCGCCGAGCGGCACGTCGGCGACCATCTGCCGGCCGACGGCGTCCTTCAGCAGGGCTTCCAGGCGGTCGGCGGCCTCGTCGTCGGACAGGTCCAGCCGGTCCGACAGGCCGGCGCGCACGGCGCCCTCCAGCGACCAGTAGGCGGTTCGCTCCGGCTCGCCGTCCGGACGGACGGTCAGGATGCAGCCGGGCTCCAGCTTGTGCACGCCGGCGTAGATGGTGTGCGGCGCCGGCACGTAGGCGAAGCGGACATAGGCGGTGAGCGCGTCGCGGTCGATCTCCGCGCGGAAGGCGGGATGCGCGCGCAGCGCCTTCGGCTGCGAGCCGAACAGCACCGTGCCGCCGAAGCGCGCCCAGTACAGCGGCTTGACGCCCACCTGGTCGCGCACGAGGTGCAGCGTGCGCTCCCGCCGGTCCCACAGCGCCATGGCGAAGATGCCGACCAGCCGGCGTGCCGTCGCCTCGACGCCCCAGCGGGCGACGCCCTCTACCAGCACCTCAGTGTCGGAATGGCCGCGGAAGCGGTGCCCGGCGGCCTCCAACTCGGCGCGCAGGTCCTGGTAATTGTAGATCTCGCCGTTGTAGGCGACGACCCAGCGCCCGTCGGCCGACTCCATCGGCTGCCGGCCGAGCGGCGACAGATCGACGATGGCGAGGCGCCGGTGCGCCAGCGCAATCCCCGCCGCCTCGTCCACCCAGATGCCGTCGCCGTCCGGCCCGCGATGGGCGATGGTGTCGTTCATGCGGCGCACGGCCGCCTCCATCCCCCTCTCGGGGGACGTGGTCAGCACTCCGCAAAAGCCGCACACGGGCCGCCGGCCTCAGTGATCGGAGCGGTGCAGGATGTCGTCGCGCATCCCGGTGTCGTAGGCCATCGCGTCGGCCGTGAGCACGACCCCGCCGCCCTCGTTGGAGCGGACCAGCCCCTTGCGCTCCAGCGCCACCCAGACCGCCGGGTTGTTGAGTCCGGTGGCGTCGCGCCCGGACACCACTGCGTCGCCGAGGTGGAAGTGGTTGCCGTGCGCGTGCGGCAGCTGCGTGACCTTGAAGCCGCCCGGCTCCTCGGCCGGCGCGTTCTCGAGCCGCGCGATCTCCTGCAGCAGGGTCAGCGTCTTCAGCTGCAGGGGGTTCAGGTTCAGCGGATTCTTCTTGGGGGCCATGGGTGCTTTCGCCGCCGTTCGTTCGGGTGCGGCAGTAGATCGGGTGATCCTCGGCCCTGTCAAGCGCGGGGCTGGAATCCGGCACGCGCCTGGGGCATAAGGTCAGCCGTCTCCCCTATAGGATATGAGCGATATGACGATCCTGGTCACCGGCGCCGCCGGCTTCATCGGCTCGCACCTGTCGACGGCGCTGATGGCGCGCGGGGAGACGGTGCTCGGCATCGACAACGTCAACGCCTACTACTCGGTGGCGCTCAAGGAGGCGCGGCTGGCGCGCCTGACGCCCAACCCGGCGTTCCGCTTCCTCAAGGCCGACATCGCCGACCGCGCCGCCATGGAGGCCCTGCGCCCGCAGCTGGGCGATGTCACCGGCATCGTCCACCTCGCCGCGCAGGCGGGTGTACGCTACTCGCTGGAGAACCCGTACGCCTACGTCGAGGCGAACGTCATGGGCCACCTCTGCATGCTGGAGATGGCGCGCAACCTGCCGTCCGTGAAGAACTTCGTGTATGCCTCCTCCTCGTCGGTGTACGGCGGCAACACCAAGCTGCCCTTCTCGGTGGACGACCGCGTCGACAGCCCGGTGTCCATCTACGCCGCCACCAAGAAGGCGGACGAGCTGATGAGCCACGCGTACAGCCACCTGTACGGCTTCCCGGCGACGGGGCTGCGCTTCTTCACCGTGTACGGCCCCTGGGGCCGGCCGGACATGGCGGCGTACCTGTTCGCCGACGCCATCCTCGCCGGCCAGCCGATCCGCGTCTTCAACGCCGGCGAGATGCAGCGCGACTTCACCTACATCGACGACATCGTCGCCGGCATCCTGGCCGCGCTCGACCGCCCGGCGCAGCCGGACGGCAACGGCGTGCGCCACCGCGTCTACAACCTGGGCAACCACCGCTCGGAACGGCTGCTGGACTTCATCGGCGTGCTGGAGGCGGCGCTCGGCCGCACCGCCGTCAAGCAGATGGAGCCGATGCAGCCCGGCGACGTGCCCGCCACCTACGCCGACATCGAGGCGAGCCGCCGCGACCTCGGCTTCGAGCCCACCACGCCGGTGTCCGTGGGCATCCCACGGTTCGTCGAGTGGTACAAAGAGTATCACGGCGTCAAGTAAGGCCCTCCCCGTGCCCACCACGACCACGCGCCGCAAGAAGGCCACCACCGTTCCGGTCAAGACTTCCGCGTTGAAGCCCCTTGGAAAAGCCGGGGGCCGTCCGACGCTGCTCTACCTCGTCACCGAGGACTGGTATTTCTGGTCGCACCGCCTGCCGATGGCGCGGGCGGCGAAGAAGGCCGGCTTCGACGTGGTGGTCGCCACCCGCGTCGACCAGCACCGCGAGCGCATCGAGGCGGAGGGCTTCCGCGTCGTCCCGCTGAACTGGCGGCGGCGCAGCGTCAGCCCGTCGCACGCGCTGGCCTGCATCCGCGAGATCGACGCGGTCTACCGCCGCGAGCGGCCGGCCATCGTGCACCACGTGGCGCTGAAGCCGATCTTGCTGGGCGGCCTGGCCGCCATCGCCGCCGGGGTGCCGGCGGTGGTCAACGGGCTGACCGGGCTCGGCTCGGCGCTGATGGGCAAGGGCGGGCTGAAGGGGCGCGTCGCCGGGCTGGTGGCGCGGCCGCTGCTCGGCGTCGTGTTGAAGCGGCCGAACAGCCGGCTGATCCTGCAGAATGCCGACGACCGCGACCTGCTGGTCGAGCGCAAACTGGTGAAGCCCGACGCGGTCAGCCTGATCCGCGGCTCCGGCATCGACGTGAAGCACTTCGCCGTGTTGCCCGAGCCGGAGGGGCCGGTCACCGTCGGCTTCGTCGGCCGCCTGCTGGAGGACAAGGGCGTGCGCCCGCTGGTCGAGGCGCACCAGCGCCTGCGCGCCGAGGGGCTGGACATCAACCTGATCCTCGCCGGCACGCCGGACCCGGAGAACCCCACCTCCATCAAGCCGGCCGAGCTTGAGCGCTGGAAGGCCCTGCCCGGCGTCGAGCTGCCCGGCCACATTGCCGACGTGCGCGAGGTGTGGAAGCGCGCCCACATCGCGGTGCTGCCGTCGCGCCGCGAGGGCCTGCCGAAGAGCCTGCTGGAAGCCGCGAGCTGCGGCCGCGCCATCGTCGCCACCGACGTGCCGGGCTGCCGCGAGGTGGCGCACGCCGGCGAGAACGCGCTGCTGGTGCCGGTGGACGACGCCGCGGCGCTGGCCGAGGCCATCGGCACGCTGGCCCGCGACGCCGACCTGCGCCGCCGCTTCGCCAAAGCCAGCCGCGCGCTGGTCGAATCCGACATGGCCGCCGACCGCGTCGGGGCCCAGACGGTGGAGCTGTACCGTTCGCTGCTGGCCGGCATCACCCGGAAGACCGCGCGGTGAGCGCCCTGGCGGCCCTGCTGGTGCTGGCGGGAACGCTGGCCGCCTCCTGGCTGCTGGTCGGGCGGGTGACGGCGTACCTGCGGCACAGGGCGATCCTCGACCATCCCAACGACCGCTCCAGCCATACCATCCCGACGCCGCGCGGCGGCGGCTGGGGCGTCATGCTGGCGCTGCTGCCGGCGTGGGCTCTGATCGGCGGCGGACCCGGCGAGTTGCGCATCGTGCTGCCGGTCCTGGCGGGCGCCGCGGCGCTGATGGCGATCTCGTGGATGGACGACCGCCGGGGACTGGGGCCGGCGCCGCGATTCCTGACGCAGATCGGCGCGGTGGTGGTCGGCATGGCGGCGCTGCCGCCGGACGGGCTGGTGCTGCAGGGCTTGGCGCCGCTGTGGCTCGACCGCGTGCTGGCGGGCGTCGCGTGGCTGTGGTTCGTGAACCTCTTCAACTTCATGGACGGCATCAACGGGCTGGCCGGCAGCGAGGCGGCGACCGTGGGCGGCGGGCTGGCGCTGGTTGCCGCGCTGGCCGGTCTGAAGCCGGAGCTGGCGCTGTACGGACTGGCCGCGGCCGGGGCGGCGCTGGGCTTCCTGCGCTGGAACTGGGATCCGGCCAAGGTCTTCATGGGCGACGTCGGCAGCGTGCCGCTGGGCTACACGCTGGGCTGGCTGCTGCTGACGGTGGCCGCCGAGGGGATGTGGGTGGCGGCGCTGCTGGTGCCGGCCTATTTCCTGACCGACGCGACGGTCACCCTGCTGCGCCGCGCCGCCGAGGGGAAGAAGGTCTGGCAGGCGCACCGCGAGCACTTCTATCAGAAGGCCACGCAACGCGGCCGCAGCCACGCCGAAGTGGTGCGCGCCGTGCTGGCCGCCAACGCCGCCCTGGTGGCGCTCGCCGCCGCCTCGCTCAGCGTCGGCTGGGCGGCGCTGCCGGCGGGCGCGGCGGTGATCCTGCTGCTGCTGGCCCATCTGGCGCGGCCGGCGCGGCGGGTGCCCGCATGAGCCGCATCCTCGTCACCGGCGCCACCGGCTTCCTCGGCAGGGCCCTCGTGCCGTTGCTCGTGGAGCGCGGTCACCAGGTGCGCGCCGCGGCGCGCCGTCCCGAAGCGCACGTCCTCGGCGCGGACCTCGTCGCCGTCGGCGACATCGGCCCGGACACCGACTGGGCCGAGGCGCTGGAGGGCGTCGACGCCGTCGCCCACCTCGCCGCCCGCGTCCATGTGATGCGCGACACCGCGTCCGATCCGCTGGCCGAATTCCGCCGCACCAACACCGACGGCACCCGCCGCCTCGCCGAGGCGTGCGCCGGGCGCGGCGTGCGGCGCTTCGTCTATCTCAGTTCGATCAAGGCGGTGGTGGACGAGAGCCGGCCCGATCCGGTCACCGACGCCACCCCGGCTGACCCGCACTCCCCCTACGGGATCTCCAAGCGGGAGGCGGAGCAGGCGCTGGAACACCTCCACACCCTGGGCGTGCTCGACCCGGTGATCCTGCGCCCGCCGCTGGTCTACGGCCCGGGGGTCGCCGGCAACCTGCGCGCCCTGCTGCGCCTCTGCCAGAAGCGCGTCCCGCTGCCCCTGGGCTTGGTGGCGAACCGACGCAGCCTGATCGGCGTCGGCAACCTCGCGGACGCGGTCGCCCTGTGCCTGACGCACCCGGCGGCGCCCGGGCGGACGTTCCTCGTCAGCGACGGCACGCCGCTGTCCACGGCCGACCTCGTGCGCCATCTCAGCGCCGGCCTCGGCGTGCGCCCGCGCCTGCTGCCGGTACCGCCGGCGATGCTGGCTCTTGCCGCCGCGCTGCTCGGCCGGCGCGACGCCTGGGACCGGGTGGGCGGCTCGCTCGTTGTCGAGGATGCGGCGATTCGCGCCACGCTGGGCTGGTCTCCGCCGACCGACGCCGCGTCCGGCTTGCGCGCCACCGCCGAATGGTTCAAAGCTTCGCTCGGCTGAGCGTTCCGAAGGTCTCATGATGCGCATCCCGTCGCCGCGGGCGTTCCTCGTCTACCTGCATGACCTCGTGATGACCGGTGCTGCCTTCGTGGTGGCGCTGTACCTGCGCGTCGGCATGCAGGCCTTCGACCAGTACGCCGATGTGCTGACGCTGGCCGCGCCGATCATGGTCGGCATCTCTGGCCTGGTCTTCATGACGCTGGGCCTGTACCGCGGCATCTGGCGCTACGCCTCGGTCCCCGACCTCGCGCACGTGGTGCGCGCGGTGACGGTGTCGGTGCTGACCTTCGTGCTGGTCATGTTCATGGTGACCCGCCTGAACGCCCTGCCCCGTTCGCTGCCGCCGATCCTCTGGCTGGTGCAGATCGTGCTGCTAGGCGGGCCGCGCTTCGCCTACCGCCTGCTGAAGGACCGCCGTCTGGCGCTGCGCGAGGAGCTGTCGGGCGTGCCGCGCATCCCGGTGCTGCTGCTGGGCGTCGGCGACGCAGCGGAGCTGTTCATCCGCTCGCAGGCCAACACGGTGTACCGCGTCGTCGGCATGCTGGACGACAAGAACCGCCGCATGGGGCAGTCGGTGCGCGGTGTGCCCGTGCTGGGCGGCACCGACGACCTGCGCGGCGTGGTCGAGACGCTGGCCCGCAAGGGCGAGCGCCCGCAGCGCCTGATCCTCACCAAAGGGCACGCCGAGGTGACGGGCGCCGCCGTGCGCGCCCTGCTGGACGAGGCGGAGGCGCTGGGCCTCACACTGTCCCGCCTGCCCAGCCTGACCGAGTTCAAGTCGGCCCTCGACGAGGGCAAGATCGAGGTCCGCCCGATCGCCATCGAGGACCTGCTGGGACGGCCGCAGTCGGTGCTCGACCGCGGCGCCATCAGCGGCCTGATCGCCGCGCGGCGCGTGCTGGTCACCGGCGCCGGCGGCACCATCGGCAGCGAGCTGGTGCGGCAGATCGCGGCGCTGGGGCCGAGCGACCTCGTGCTGGTCGATGCCGGGGAGTTCAACCTCTACGCCATCGACCTGGAGATCCGCGGGCGCTTCCCGGACCTCGCCGTGCACACGGTGCTGGCCGACGTGCGCGACCGCGACCGCGTCCACCGCCTGTTCCAGGAGCACCACCCGGTCATGGTGTTCCACGCCGCGGCGCTGAAGCACGTGCCGCTGGTCGAGGAGAACCCGACCGAGGGCGCGCTGACCAACGTCGTCGGCACCCGCAACGTCGCCGACGCGGCGCGCGCGGCGGGCTGCCTCGCCATGGTGATGATCTCGACCGACAAGGCGATCCGCCCGACCAGCGTGATGGGCGCCACCAAGCGCTTCGCCGAGAGCTACTGCCAGGCGCTCGACGTGCTGCCGGGGCGCGACGGCGCCACCACCACGCGCTTCATGACGGTGCGCTTCGGCAACGTGCTGGGCTCGTCGGGCTCGGTGGTGCCGCTGTTCCAGCGCCAGTTGGCGGCCGGCGGGCCGCTGACCGTCACCCACCCGGACATGCGCCGCTACTTCATGACCGTGCGCGAGGCGGTGGAGCTGGTGCTGCAGGCCTCCGCGCACGGCGCCGCCCGGGCCGAGGAGCGCGGCAAGGTGCTGGTGCTCGACATGGGCGAGCCGGTGAAGATCGTCGATCTGGCGCGGCAGATGATCCGCCTCGCCGGCTACCGGCCGGACGTCGACATCAAGGTCGAGTTCACCGGCCTGCGCCCCGGCGAGAAGCTGTTCGAGGAGATCCTGTCCGCCGCCGAGGCGCCGACGCGCACCGAGGCCGACGGCGTCTTCCTGGCCTCGCCGCGGGTCATCGACTACGCGCTGGTCAACCGCGCGCTGGGCGAACTGGAGGCGGCGGCGCGGGCCGGCGACGCCGACCGCGTGCTGACCATCATCGCCAACATCGTGCCGGATTTCCGGGCCGAGGCGGTGGTCCCGCTGGCCGACGCAAAGGCCTGATTTTTTGTTTTAGGGGGTTGCGTGGGCCGAAAGCCTGTCGTATAACCCGCGCCACCTCAGGACGGGGCTGCCGTAGCTCAGTGGTAGAGCACTCCCTTGGTAAGGGAGAGGTCGAGAGTTCAATCCTCTCTGGCAGCACCATTCCCCTCCCCCCCCGATAGCGCCAGCACACACGGACATCGCCTTCCGGCGATGCGTCATGCAACCGTTGTATGCGGTCCGGCATGGTTGCGGCTTACCGCGACCTGTGATGTGCTTGTGACTTCCCGGTTGAGGCGCCCCTTTGGGGCATATCATCGAGCCATGATCAACGTCACGCTCATCGAAGACGACGCCATGGTCCGCGAAGGCACGGAGGCCTTCCTTCGCGCCGCCGGCTACCTGGTGATCTCCGGCGCCACCGGCGGCGAGTTGGCGTGGAAGATCGCCGAATCCGGCGTGCAGCCGGACGTGCTGCTCTGCGATTTCCGGCTCGGCGGCTGCACCGCGCTGGAAGCGGTGCCCGAGGCGATGGGCGCCATCGCCGGCCGGGTGCCGGTGATCATCCTGACCGGGGACTCTGCCCCGGAGGTGCGCGAAGAGATCCTCGCCCGCGGCTGGCACCGGATGCTGAAGCCGTTCACCCCGAACGAGCTGCTGTTCATGCTCAGCCAGATCGAGACCCGGGTCGCCTGACGGCGTGCCGATTCGCGTACGGCTTTGGCCACGGTCGTAGCGCTCCCCCTCCCTTCCTACCACCTCCCGCAGCCGCCGGACGTTCAGGCGTTTTCAGGCGAAAAGCCAAGGCGCCGACCGGCGGTTGCGCTGCTATGGTGAACCCAAGACCGGACTCGCTGTGGGACTTCTCCCGCGCGCCGGGCTTTCCTTCCTGGGGTTTGGGCCAGGGGTTAGGGGTACGGAATGCGCGTCACCGCCTTCCTCGTCGATTTCGAGAACGCCACGGACGTGGCTCGGAAACGGAAGCTGCTGCAGGGCTGGAGCGAGGACGCCCTGCGCGGCACGCTCAACCGCAACCGCCTTGAGACCATGAGCGACCCGGACGGCCCCACGCTGCGCCTGCTGCTGTCCGGCTCCATCCTGATCCGCTGCGAACTGGCCCGGCGCACCACCGACGCCGCGCTGGAGGCCCAAACGCCCGCTCCGCAGCCGGCCGGTCGCCGCTCCTCCGCTGCCTGAGCCGACGATATAACCCATTTACACTATGGGATATTTTCGCCCCCGAAGGGATTATCCCCAAAAGCTGTGGATAACCCTGTTGGCGAATCTCGGGACGAATCACTCCTCCTGTGACAGATAAAGGACCGAAGACGCTTTGCTCCCTTTTTAGGCAGCGCGGAAAACGGCGGAAATCCTGACCTCAAAGCGCATCCGCCTATTTTTTCGGCGCAATTTCGTGTTGCCGGCGGCCCTTGCTCGAGTCAAGCGAACGTCTCGGCAACCTGTGAACAATCCCCGCCGCGGCACGCCGTTTCCGGATCCCCCTTTGGTCGTAGGGCGTCGCCGCGCGGCCGGCCGAATTGGGGCGTGCGCGCCGGGACCGCGGCGTGGTAGGAACGCCGCGTCCAGGAAAGGGGTGCCGCCTTGGCTCCAGCGATCTTCAAGCCCTACAAGGTGCAGTTCAGCCGCATCACCAGCGGCCTGCGCGGCCGGTCGGAGCGCGACCTGCACGTCGACCGCCTGAAGCGCTTCGTCTCCGAGCAGGGCATGGCCGGCGAGTTGCACTCGATCCTGCCGTCGGGCGCCTTCGGCATCCTGGAGATCCTGTGCACCGAACGCCTCGCCCGCCGCCTCAGCGACCTGAGCGAGGTCGAGGTGGTGCTGGAGGGATAGCGTCGCGGCCCCCTCCCCATCCCTGCCCTGCGAGGCGGGAAAGGTCAGAGAAGGGGCACAATGCGTCCACCGCCCCCGCGTCACGCCAAGCGGGCGTTCAACGTGATCTCGGCTCCGGCCAGCGCCTTCGACACCGGGCAGCCCTTCTTGGCCTCGTCGGCGAGCTTGCTGAACGTCGCCTGGTCGATGCCGGGAACTTGCGCCTGGCAATCCAGCTCGACGCGGGTGATGGCGAAGCCGCCGCCAGCCTGCTCCAGGTGCACGCGCGCCGTGGTGCGCACGCTGGTGGGCGTGTGTCCGGCCGAGGCCAGCCCGTGCGAGAACGCCATCGAGAAGCAGCCGGCGTGCGCCGCCGCGATCAGCTCCTCCGGGTTGGTGCCCTGGCCGTTCTCGAATCGTGACGGAAAGGAGTACGAGCCCTCGAACGCCCCGGAGCCGAGCCGCATCGAGCCCTTGCCGCTCTTCAGGTCGCCGCGCCACTCGGCGTCGGAACTGCGCATCACCATGGTGGACCTCCCTCGTGTTGACTGGCACGCGAGGAAGCTAGGGCCGCCGCAGCGCCCTCCAAGGCTCATATGTCATATCAAAGGCGCTTGATGGCTCCCATCAAGCGCCTTTGATGAAAACCCGGCAGCTCAATGCAATGCATTGAGCGGGAGGGTGATACGGCCGGCCGATCATGGAAGCATCCATGCGCCGGCCGTATCAGTCGAACTCCTGCAGCACCTTCGGGCTCTGGTCGAGCAGGCGGCCGATCATCGCCAGCGTGTGCTCGATCTTGGTGCGGGTGGCGTCCAGCTCGTCGGCGGTTTTGTCGTCGATGCCCGCTTCGAAGAGCATCATGTCGAAGTAGCCGAGCACCTCGTTGAACGAGGCCTGCTCCGAGGTGAGCACGTCGAACGCCCCCAGCGAGTGGGTCAGCGCGATCGGCGGGTCGCTGATGAAGGCGTGGCTGATGTCGGTGAAGAACGCCAGCTCGTTCAGCTTCTGCCGCACCAGCCACTGCGCGAAATTGGCCGGCAGCAGGTCGCCGCTTTCGGCAATGCGCTCCTGGATGGAGAACATCAACCCCTGGATCTCGCGGTGCCGGTTCCGGATCTCGCGGAACTGCGGAAACGTCTTGGGCGGCGGCCCGTTGCGCAGCCTGCCCATGTCGGCAATGTCGGCCTGGAGCTTGCGCGCCATCTGCTTGACGACGTTCGCCACCCGCGGATCCGCGGGCTTCTTCTCCGCCATCGGGAACCCCTTGTCACCCCAGCGTCTTCAGAGATTCATACTCCCAAGCGACACCAAAGTGGAGAAACAAAAGCGCACGGCCCGCCCCGCCCGGTAGGGCTTTATTGCCGCAGCGCCTCGGCGATCATCGGCGCCAGCGGCAACGCGTTGGACGGGTGCGGGACGCCGTCGCAGGACATCACGCTGTCGATCCCCTCCGTCGGGAAGCGGGCCGCCGTCTCCGCGGTGAACAGCGCGTGCACCGCCGCCACGCGGACCGACGCGGCGCCCAGCGCGCGGGCGGCGCGGGCGCAGGAGAAGATGGTCTCGCCGGAGCTGATGACGTCGTCCACGATCACCACCGGCCGGCCGCGCAGGTCCGCGGTCTCGGGCAGCACCACGGTGACGTCGCGGTCGCCGCGCCGCTCCTTGCGGCCGCAGGCCCAGGCGACGCCGAGACCGCGGGCGGTCGCTTCGATCAGCGGTTCGGCCTCCTCGTCCGGGCCGACGACGACGCTGTCGGAGTCGAGGCCGCGCAGCGCGGCGGCGATCACCGGGGCGCCGGACAGCGCGTCGGTGCGCCGGCCGGGAAACACCTCGTCGAGCTGGCCGGTGCGGTGCAGGTGCGGCTCGACACAGAGGATGCGGTCGAAATGCTGCGCCAGCCACGCGCCGACCACCTTCTGGCTGACCGGCTCGCCGGGGCGGAACACGGCATCCTGGCGCATGTAAGCCATGTAGGGGGCGACCAGGCACAGCTCCTTCGCCCCCTCCCGCCGCAGCACCGAGGCGGCGAGCATCAGCTCGACCAGCTTGTCGTTCGGGCGGTGGAGAGAGCGGTAGACGACGGCGCGCTCCATGCGCTCCGGCACGCGCACCAGACTCTCGCCATCGGGGAAGCGGTGCAGCTCGGCGATGGCGCAGGGAACGCCCAGCGCCGCGGCCAGACGCTGTGCGCCCTCCGCCGATTCCGGGAAGCCGTAGACGCCGGTGTAGCGGCTTGACGGGGTTTGATGCGCGGTCACGATGGCGGACTCGGTTGCCGAAACGATGGGCAGCTTTGCAAAGGCACTCGGGCACGGTCAAGGGAGGCGGGCGGCCTATGCAGTCCTGGGTTGGCCGCGCGAAAGCTGGTCCAACCTATGATCCGCACGCCCGATCACCAGCCCTCGCGCTTCCAGCCCTGCAGGATCTTCTGGTAGTTGCCGCGCTCGAACGCCGCGGGGTCCGGGCAGCGCAGCAGGTTCATGCTGCCCTGCGCCTGGGCGAGGGACTCGTATTCGTGCTCCTCCAGCCAGCGGGTCAGGTCGTCCCGCAGGACCGTCAGCCGCTCCGGCCCGTGCCTGAGCAGCGCCGAGACCACCTGCACGGCGTGCGCCCCGGCCATCACCGCCTTCAGCGCGTCCACCGCCGTGTGCACGCCGCCCGACGCCGCCAGCGACGGCGTCACCCGCCCGGACAGCGCCGCCAGCCAGCGCAGCCGCAGGCGCAGTTCGTCGGGTCGCGACAGCTCCAGCGTCGGCGCGGCCTCCAGCGCCTCCACGTCGATGTCCGGCTGGTAGAAGCGGTTGAACAGCACCAGCCCGCTCACCCCCTCCGCCTCCAGCCGCTTCACCAGCGCCGGCAGCGCGGTGACGTAGGGCGACAGCTTGACCGCCAAGGGAATACCCACCGCCGCGCGGACCATGCGCACCAGCTCGACCATGCGGTCCTCGACCGCCTGCCCCGATACGCCGGGATCGGTCGCCATGAAGTACAGGTTCAGCTCCAGCGCGTCCGCCCCCGCCTGCTCGATCAAACCGGCGTAGCGGGTCCAGCCGGCGGGCGTCATGCCGTTCAGCGACGCGATCACCGGGACGGAGACCGCCTCCTTGATGCGGGCCACCTGCCCCAAATAGGCGTCGGGGCCGAGCGCGTAGCGGTCCAGCGGCGGGAAGAAGCCGCGCGCCTCGGCCGACAGGTGCGCGGTGCTCTCGCGCGCCTCCAGCGCGCCCATCTCGACGCGGGTGATCTGCTCCTCGAACAGCGAGTGCATGACGATGGCGCTGGCCCCGGAATCCTCCAGCCGGCGCACCACGTCCAGGTCGTCCACCAGCGGCGAGGCGCCGGGCATCAGCGGGTGGGCCAGCGTCAGGCCCAGGTACTCGGTCGTCAGGTCCATCGTGCCCCTCCGCGCAGGTGGTTCCCCGTAAGCCCCTCCCCCCTCGCGGGGGAGGGGTTTGGGGAGAGGGGGATGGCGGCCGGACGGCTGCGGATAATGTGGCCGGCATTCGCCGGCGCCACCCTCTCCCCACCCCCTCTCCCGTCAAGGGAGAGGGGCTTGCTTTCATTAATCGTCGTCGCTCGGCATGCCGGGCAGCGGTTCGGCGAAGCCGGCCATGTGCTTGTAGAGGTCGTATTTCAGCCGGTTGGTCTCCTCGGCCCGCTTCAGCAGCTCGCGAAAGCGCTCGGGGTCGTCGCGCTCGACCACCTGGAAGCGCGCCTCGCCGGCCATGAAGTCGCCCAGCTTCACCTTCGGCGGGCCGCTGTCCATCTCCAGCGGCGCCTCCCCGGTGTCGAGCCGGCGCGGGTCGTGCCGGTACAGCGGCCAGTGCCCGCTGTCCACCGCCAGCTTCTGCTGCCGCAGGCCGTGCGCCATGTCGTAGCCGTGCGCAATGCAGTGGCTGTAGGCGATGATCAGCGACGGGCCGCGGTGGCTCTCCGCCTCCATGAAGGCGGCCACCGTCTGCGAGTCCTTGGCGCCGAAGGCGACCTGCGCGACGTACACGTGCTCGTACGCCATGGCGATCATGCCCAGGTCCTTCTTGGCCACCGAGCGGCCGGCCATGGCGAACTTGGCCGAGGCGCCGATCGGCGTCGCCTTCGACTGCTGGCCGCCGGTGTTGGAGTACACCTCGGTGTCCAGCACCAGGATGTTCACGTCGCGGTCGGACGCCAGCACGTGGTCGAGGCCGCCGTAGCCGATGTCGTAGGCCCAGCCGTCGCCGCCGACGATCCACACGCTCTTGCGCACCAGATGGTCGGCCAGCTCCTCCAGCCGCCGCGCCGCCGGGCCGTCGAGGCGGGCGAGCTGCCGGCGCAGCTCCGCCACCCGCTCGCGCTGGGCGGCGATGCCGGCCTCCTGGTTCATGTCGGCTGGCGCCATGTCGGCGGACAGGATCGCCGTCACCAGATCGGGGTTCAGGCCGGACGCCAGCTGCGCCAGCAGGTCGCGCGCCTGCTCGCCCAGCGCGTCGAGCGCGACCCGGATGCCCAGGCCGAATTCCGCGTTGTCCTCGAACAGCGAGTTGGCCCAGGCCGGGCCCCGGCCGTCGGCATTGGTGGTGTAGGGCGTGGTCGGCAGGTTGCCGCCGTAGATCGACGAGCAGCCGGTGGCGTTGGCGATCACCGCCCGGTCGCCGAACAGCTGGGTGAGCAGTTTCAAATACGGCGTCTCGCCGCAGCCGGAGCAGGCACCGGGAAACTCGAACAACGGCTCCAGCAGCTGCGTGTGCTTGACGGTGAACGGCACCTGGGCGCGCGGCGCCTCGGGCAGCGTCAGGAAGTAGTCGAACAGCGGCTGCTCGTGCGCCATCTCGGCGAAGGAACGCATCTCCAGCGCCTTGCGGCGCGGGTTGGCCTTGTCCTTGGCCGGGCACACCTCGACGCACAGCGTGCAGCCGGTGCAGTCGGCCGGCGAGACCTGCAGGCGGTAGCGGCTCGGCCCGAACTCGTTGCCCTTGTAGGCCAGCGTGGTGAAGCCCTCCGGCGCCTCCGCCACGACCGCCTCGGGCACCGCCTTCACGCGGATCACCGCGTGCGGGCAGACCATCGCGCACTTGTTGCACTGGATGCACAGCTCGGCGTTCCAGGCCGGCACCTCGGTGGCGATGCAGCGCTTCTCGTACTTGGCGGTGCCGGTCGGCCAGGTGCCGTCCACCGGGAAGGCGGAGACCGGCAGCCGGTCGCCGTGCCCGGCGATGATCGCCGCGGTGACCCGCTGCACGAAGTCCGGCGCGTGCGCCGGCACCACGGCGGGCCGTCCGTGGTCGGCGGTGACCTCGGCCGGCAGCTCGATGCGGTGCAGGTGGGTCAGCGCCTCGTCCACCGCGGCGTAGTTGCGCTTCACCGCCTCCTCGCTGCGGCGGCCGTAGGTCTTCTGGATGGCGGCCTTGATGTCGTCGATGGCCTCGTCCTGCGGCATCACGCCGGACAGCGCGAAGAAGCAGGTCTGCATGATGGTGTTGATGCGCCGGCCCATGCCGGTCTCGCGCGCCACCGCGGTGGCGTCCACGGTGTAGAGCTTCACCTGCTTGTCGATGCAGGCCGTCTGCACCTCGCGCGGCAGCGTCGCCCACACCTCCGCCGGCGTGCCCGGCGCGTTGAGCAGCACGGTGGCGCCTGGCGCCGCCATCTCCACCACCTCCATGCGCTCCATCAGCGGGAAGTGGTGGCAGGCGACGAACTGCGCCCGACGGATCAGGTAGGGCGCGCGGATCGGCGTCTTCGCGAAGCGCAGGTGCGACACGGTGGTCGAGCCGGACTTGCGGCTGTCGTAGACGAAGTACGCCTGCGCGTACTGTCCGGTGTGGCCCTGGATGATCTTGATGGAGTTCTTGTTGGCCCCCACCGTGCCGTCGGCGCCCAGGCCGAAGAACACGGCGCGCTGCACCTCGTCACCCTCGATGGCGAAGTCCTCGTCCCAGGGGATGGAGCCGTGCGTCACGTCATCGACGATGCCCACCGTGAAGCGCCGCTTCGGCCGCTCGCGCGCCAGCTCGTCGAACACGCCCTTGACCATGGCCGGCGTGAACTCCTTGGACGACAGGCCGTAGCGGCCGCCGACCACCATGGGTTCGTCCTTGAGGCTGCCCGCCGCCCGCGCCTCGCCCAGCGCCGCGACCACGTCGAGGTACAGCGGGTCGGCGACGGCGCCCGGCTCCTTCGTGCGGTCGAGCACGGCAACGCGCCGCACCGTCTCCGGCAGCGCCGCCACGAAGTCGACGATGGAGAAGGGCCGGAACAGGCGCACGATGACGCAGCCGACGCGCTCTCCCCTTGCCGCGAGGAAGGCGGCGGTCTCGGCGCAGGTCTCAGCACCGGAGCCCATGGCGATCACCACGCGCTCGGCCTGCGGGTGGCCGACGTAGTCGAACAGGCGGTAGCGGCGGCCGGTGCGCTTGGCCAGCCGGTCCATCATCTCCTGCACGGTGGCCGGGCAGGCCTCGTAGAAGCGGTTGCAGGATTCGCGGGCCTGGAAGAACACGTCCGGATTCTGCGCCGAGCCGCGCAGCACCGGATGGTCGGGGCTCAGCGCGTGGCGGCGGTGCGCGGTGACCGCCTCGTCGCTCAAGAGCGCGCGGAGGTCCTCGTCCGACAGCGTCTCGACCCGGCTGACCTCGTGCGAGGTGCGGAAGCCGTCGAAGAAGTGCAGGAACGGGATGCGCGCGGCCAGCGTGGCGGCGTGCGCCACCAGCGCCAGGTCATGCGCCTCCTGCACGTTGGCCGAGGCCAGCATGGCGAAGCCGGTCTGCCGGCAGGCCATGACGTCGGAATGGTCGCCGAAGATGGAGAGCGCGTGCGTCGCCACCGTGCGCGCGGCCACGTGCATGCAGAACGGCGTCAGCTCCCCGGCGATCTTGTACATGTTGGGGATCATCAGCAGCAGGCCCTGCGACGCCGTGAAGGTCGTCGCCAGGGCGCCGGCCTGGAGGGCACCGTGCACGGCGCCGGCGGCGCCGCCCTCCGACTGCATCTCGATCACCTGGGGGATGGCGCCCCAGACGTTGGCCTTGCGGTGCGCCGCCCACTCGTCCGACAGCTCGCCCATCGGCGAGGACGGGGTGATCGGGTAGATGGCGATGACCTCGCTGGCGCGATACGCAACCGACGCGGCGGCCTCGTTGCCGTCCATGATGGCGATGGCGGGGTTCGGCATGGCGCTTCCCTTCGGCAGGCGATGCGGGCCTGTCGACTGTGCGCCTTCGAAGGGTTCGGTGCCATGACCGAGGTCAGTTCGTGGGCTGCGGCGTATTGCCCCCTTTTGCCCCCTCCCCATCCCTCCCCCGCTTCGCGGGAGAGGGGGCAGAGTGGCGGAGTTCCCTCCACCTCGAAGAGGGGGAGGGCCAGGGAGGGGGCAATCGTATCCTACGCCCCCCGCTTCGCCGTCGCCGCGAGGTATTGCGCCGCCGCCTTCAGCAGGAACTCCGCCACCGCGAGGTCGCCGACGTCGCGGTCCGGGCCGCCGAGCCGCTGGTCGCCCTCGGCGTGGACCAGCGCGGCGGCGATCACCTCGGCGGTGATCCAGGCCCGGCGCTCGTCTTCCGGCACCTCGTCCAGGCGCTCCATCAGTTCGCCGCAGGCGGATTCGATGTCGGCCAGCGTCGGGTGCTCGGCGGTGAGGTAGGCGACCTCGCCGTCCGGAGTCGCCGCGCCATGGTAGGCGCGGGCGAGCAGCGCCGTCTCGATGGCCTGCCGGAAGATCGTGCTGCGCGGCCGGGTGCGGCGGCGCAGGCGCATCGCCATCATGGTGAACAGCTGGGCCACCGGCTCCGCGCGGTCCGGCGGCACCTCGTCGAGGATGTCGAGGATCTCGGCCGTGACGGCGTTGCGCGCCGGCTGGCCGGGCCTCTGCACCGAGGTGGCGAAGACCGCGATCAGCGTGCGCAACGCGTCCGCCTGCTCGTCGGCGGTGATGCGGCCGAGGTCCCCGGGATCGAACATGAAGCACCCTCCGCCAGTTCAGGAACGATGGGATGGGATCGGATTCTTGAACTGGGGTGCTGCGGGCGGGCCGGAAAGCCGCCCCGTCCGTTCGCGCCGGGCGCGTTCTTCCGGCGGCATTTTCGTGTTATCACCTGAGGGCAGACGTTCCGGAGCCCCGTGCCATGGCCACCGCCATCTACGCCGCCAGCCTCGACCCG
Source organism: Azospirillum sp. (assembly GCF_050789165.1). NCBI lineage: Bacteria > Pseudomonadati > Pseudomonadota > Alphaproteobacteria > Rhodospirillales > Azospirillaceae > Azospirillum > Azospirillum sp. Next base: position 32,343 of record NZ_JBOZRT010000047.1, on the reverse strand, counting down.
ATCACCCGCGGGCACTTGTGGATGATCCAGCAGGGGACCCGGCTGTTCGACCGCGTCATCGTCGGCATCGGCCATAATCCCGGCAAGACACCCACCTTTCCGCTGGAGCAGCGCCTTGAGCTGACCCGCACCAGCATCGCCGAGGCCGGGCTGGACGGCCGCATCGAGGTGGACAGCTTCGAGCGGGTGTTCCTGGTCGACTTCGCCCGCACGCGCGGCGCCGACATCCTGCTGCGCGGCATCCGCAACGAGTCGGACTTCACCTACGAAATGACCATGCGCCACGTGAACGGCGATCTGGCGCCGGACATGCTGACCGTGGCGCTGATGCCGCCGCGCGAGTTGCGCGAGATCAGCTCCAGCTTCGTGCGCGGGCTGGTCGGGCATGCCGGATGGGAAAAGGTGGTCGGCCGCTACGTCACGCCCAGCGTGCTGGCCGCCATGCAGGACCGCTACGCCGACGGCCTGAACCTCTAGCCCCTCTGCGCGGGAACCACCCGGCCCTTGCCCTGTTCTCAGGGGCAGCACAGAGGGACCATGACCGCTCATCGGCCCCGCCGTCGTCATCAAGGACGCGGCGGGGCCGAACCGTTTCGGGGGATCAGTTCCCGCCGGTCTCGCCGGTGGTGCGCTTGCCGGCGTCGCCCGACAGGGTGCCCGGCGACAGGCTCGGTGCGTCGTTGGCCGGTTCGATGGGCATGCCGGCGCCCGGCGAGTTGCCGCTGCGGCGGTTCTGCGGCGCCACCCCATATCCGGGATCGCCGCTGCTGCCCGAAGCGGAGGCGGTGCTGCGGCTTCCCGAGGCGCCGGCGGTGCCGGCGTCCGTTCCCGTCCGATCCTGCGCACAGCCGGTCACCGCGACCAGCGCCGCCACGGACATCCCGGCGATCAGCGTACGATGCATGGCGTCTCCCGTCCTTCCCGGCCGGTCGGGCGGGCGGAATTGCACCGCTTGCGCCGGCCCCTCGGGCGGAAGAACAGCGCAGGCGCGCCTTCGTCGCGTCAGCGCTTCGCCTGCGCGGTGGCGCGTGCCTGCCGCTCGCGCGCGGCGGGCGGCCAGGCGCTCTTGATGTAGGCCAGCACGGCGACGATCTCGCGCTCGCTCAGCACGTCCTTGAAGCCCGGCATGTCGCTGACGTAGCCCGCCGGGGCGAAGGGCGCCATGCCCTCGCGCACCATGGCGAGCAGTTGCTCATCGGCGTGGTGCCACGTGTGCCCCTCGGCGTCGTGCGGCGGGGCCGGCAGGCGGCCGTCCGGCCGGCGCTCGCGCCAGTTCGGCTGGCCCTCCAGGCTGGCGCCGTGGCACGACGCGCAGTGCTGCGCGTACGTCAGCTTACCCAGCGCGACCAGCGGTGCGTTGTCGGGATCCGGACGGAGGTCGCCGTCGCCGCCGAGCACCAGGGCGTAGGCCAGCCCCGCCACCGCGGCGATTCCCAGCAGCCAGACGCTGATCCGCACCATGCCAAAGCCCTTCCCTCTCCGCCGCCACCTCGACAGCGGGCGGGCGGCGCGTCTAGGCTCCTAGCAGATTTCAGGGACCGGAGGAAACGCATGAGCCGGGTTGTCGCCTCCGCCGCCTACCACGAGGGCCGCCGCGTCGCCGACGTGCCGGTCGAGGAGGCCGGGGCCTGGGCGGCGCGCGAGGGCCACTTCGTGTGGGTCGGCCTGCTGGAGCCCGACGAGGCGCTGCTGCGCCGCGTGCAGCGGCAGTTCGCCCTGCACGACCTGGCGCTGGAGGACGCGCTGCACGCCCACCAGCGCCCGAAGATCGAGGTGTACGGCGACGCTCTGTTCCTGGTGCTGCGCACCGCCCGGCTGACCGACGGGCGCATCCATTTCGGCGAGACGCACGTCTTCGCCGGGCGCAACTACGTGGTGACGGTGCGGCACGGCGCGTCGGCCACCTACTCCCCGGTGCGCGCCCGTGCCGAGAGCGCGCCGGAGCTGCTGCGCCACGGCGTGGACTTCGTGCTCTACGCCGTCATGGACTACGTGGTGGACTGTTATTTCCCGGTGCTCGACGCGCTGGAGGCCGACGTCGGGCGGATGGAGCAGAAGCTGCTGCACCGCCCGCCGACCCAGGCGGAGGTGGAGCGCATCGCCCACGTCCGCCGCGACCTGGAGCGGCTGCGCCGCGCCGCCTCGCCGCTGCTGGAGGTGTGCTCGCGCCTGGAGCGCTTCCCGCTGCCGATGATCGACGAGGTGATGCACCCCTACTTCCGCGACGTCTACGACCACGTGATCCGGGTGAACGAGTCGGTGGTGAGCCTGCGCGAGCTGCTGTCCTTCGCCTTCGAGGCCAGCATGATGCTCGCCTCGGCGCGGCAGAACGACGTGACGCGCAAGCTGGCGGCCTGGGCCGCCATCCTGGCGGTGCCGACCGCGGTGGCGGGCGTCTACGGCATGAACTTCGAGCACATGCCGGAGCTGAAGTGGGCCTATGGCTACCCGATGGCGCTGGCGGTGATCATCGCCGTGTGCGGGCTGCTGTACTGGCGCTTCAAGCGGATCGGCTGGCTGTAGGAACGGATCTTTCGCCCTCTCTTTCCGTCATCCCCGCGAAGGCGGGGATCCATAAGCTCCACACTCGCATGCTTTGGGAGTCATGGATCCCCGCCTTCGCGGGGATGACGGATAAGTCATTGAAATGAAAGCGCGTTCGCACTGCAACATGTGTGCATGCCATAGCGCGAAGGCGGGGATGACGATGGAGGAAGGAATTGCAGGCCGGGAACGTGCGTGACGACGGGCGTCACCGCCTATGCGCCCTCGCGGGAATGACGTATTGAGAAGCCATTGGATTCTTGAGTTCAGGGAACCGCCATGACCCACCCCACAGACCCGAAGGACTCCCTGCGCGCGCTTCTGGAAACCTACCTGCGCTGCCCGGTGCAGCCGGTGCTGACCGAGCTGGAGCAGGGCCTGCGCGCCTACCAGACGGAGTGGATCCGCGCCCGCGCCGGCGGCGACGCCCCGCCCCTCGCCGATCCCGCCAAGGCCGCCATCCCCAAGGCGAAGTTCAAGGTGGACGGCGCCGACCGCGCCGTTCTGGAACGCATCGCCGGGGGCTGGGTGCCGACCACCGCCGAGGTGCCGCGCTGGGCGTGGCTGGAGGACCGCGAACTGGTCAGGCTGGAGCCCAACCCCGTCGGCTCGGGCCCCGAGGTGCTGCGCATGGCCGACGAGGGCTGGCGCGCGCTGGGCCGCAACCCGCCGGGCTGACCGGCGGGCAGCGTGAGGGCGGGGACTGGCCCCGCCCTCCGTCACATCACTTCGGCAGCTTGCCGACGACGCCCTCGACGAAGTAGTCCATCTTCAGGATCTGCTCGTCGGTGGCGTGCTTGCCGGCCGGGATGACCTCCTTGCCGGACTGATCCTTGACCGGGCCGGCGAAGGGGTGACGGGCACCCGACACGATGTCGGCCTTGGTCTTGTCGGCCATGGCCACCACGTCCGCCGGGATGCCCGGGTTGAACGGGGCGAGGTGCAGCATGCCGTCCTTGATGCCGCCCCAGGTGTCCTCGGACTTCCAGGTGCCGGCCAGCAGCTTCTTGGTGCGGTCGACGTAGTAGCCGCCCCAGTCGTCGACGATGGCGGTCAGGTGCGCCTTCGGGCCGAAGCGGGTCATGTCGGACGACTGGCCGACCGCCCACAGGCCGCGCTCCTCGGCGGCCTGGATCGGCGCCGGGCTGTCGGTGTGCTGGACGATGACGTCGGCGCCCTGGTCGATCAGCGCCTTGGCGGCCTCGGCCTCCTTCGGCGGGTCGTACCAGCTGTTCACCCACACCACGCGCACCTCGGCCTTCGGGTTGACCTTGCGCAGGGCGAGCGTCATGGCGTTGATGCCGCTGACCACCTCGGGAATCGGGAAGGACGCGACGTAGCCGATGACGTTCGACTTGGTCATCTTGCCGACGATCTCGCCGACGATCGTGCGCCCCTCGTAGAAGCGCGCCGAGTAGGTGGCGAGGTTGGCCGAGCGCTTGTAGCCCGTGGCGTGCTCGAACTTCACGTCGGGGTAGCGCTGCGCCACCTTCAGCGTCGGGTTCATGAAGCCGAACGAGGTGGTGAAGATCAGCTTGTGGCCCTGGGCGGCCAGCTGGTCGATGACGCGCTCGGCGTCGGCGCCCTCGGGCACGTTCTCGACGTAGGTGGTGGTGACCTTGTCGCCCAGCTCCTTCTCGAGCTGCAGGCGGCCCTGGTCGTGCTGGTAGGAATAGCCGTGGTCGCTGATCGGGCCGACATAGACGAAGCCGACCTTCAGCTTGTCCTGCGCCACCGCCCCGCCGGCACCGACCGCCAGCGCCACCGCGGCGCCGGCGAGGCCGAGGAGGGCCTTGCCCATGGTACGTCTGTTCACGTGAGAGCTCCCTGTATTGCTCATTGACCCTTGGACCGGTCCGCCTCAGCCGTCCGGATGGAACACCTTGCCGAGGCAGGCCGGCGCGTTCAGCCGGATGCGGGCGACGTCCCGCGAGATCGCCACAAGAACCAGGATCGTCGCCAAATACGGCAACATTGACAAGAGTTGTGCGGGCACCGCGAAGCCGTGCCCCTGCACGTGCAGCTGGGCGATGGTGACGCCGCCGAACAGCCACGCGCCGAGCAGCACGCGGCCCGGTTTCCACGTCGAGAAGACGACCAGCGCCAGCGCGATCCAGCCGCGCCCGGCGGTCATGTTCTCCGCCCACATCGGCGTGTAGTCGAGCGACAGGTAGGCGCCGGCGATGCCGCTCATGGCGCCGCCGAACAGCACCGCCAGGAAGCGGATGCGCACCACCTTGTAGCCCAGCGCGTGCGCCGCCGCGTGGTTCTCGCCCACCGCCCGAAGCACCAGCCCGGCGCGCGTCGAGAACAGGAACCAGTGCACCGCCGGCACCATCGCCAGGCCCAGGTAGACCAGCGCGTCCTGCCCGAACAGCGCCGGGCCGATCACCGGCAGGTCGGTGAGGCCGGGGATGCGCAGCTCCGGCACGTCCTGGATGGGGCGGCCGACCCAGCCCTGCCCGACCAGCGCCGACAGGCCGACTCCGAACAGCGTCAGCGCCAGCCCGGTCGCCACCTGGTTGGCCAGCAGCCCCAGCGTCAGCACCCCGAACAGCGCCCCCATCAGCAGCCCGGCCACCGCCGCGGCAATGAAGCCGAGGGTCGAGCTGCCGGTGCTCGCCGCCACCATGAAGCCGATCACCGCGCCGGCCAGCATCATCCCCTCGACTCCGAGGTTCAGCACGCCGGACTTCTCCACCACCAGCTCGCCCAGCGCGGCGAACAGCAGAGGCGTCGCGGCGGTCAGCATCGCCGCCAGCACCGGGCCGAGGAACACGACGAACTCGCTCATGCCGCGGCCCTCCGGGCGCCGAAGCGCACGCGGTAGCGGATCAGCACGTCGCAGGCGAGCAGGAAGAACAGCAGCATGCCCTGGAACACCCCGGTGATCGCCTTGGGCAGGCCGAGCGCGATCTGCGCCGCCTCGCCGCCGATGAAGGACAGCGCCATCAGCAGCCCGGCCAGCAGGATGCCCACCGGGTGCAGCCGGCCGAGGAAGGCGACGATGATCGCCGTGAAGCCGTAACCCGGCGAGATCGACGGCGTGATCTGCCCGATCGGTCCCGCCACCTCGCCCAGCCCGGCCAACCCGGCCAGCCCGCCCGACAGCAGCAGCGTCAGCCAGACGATGCGCTTCTCGTTGAAACCGGCGTAGCCCGCCGCCGCCGGGGTCAGGCCGATGACGCGGATCTGGAAGCCGATGAAGGTGCGGCTCATCAGCACCCAGCCGCCGGCCACCGCCAGCAGCGCGAACAGCGAGCCGAGGTGCACGCGCGTCCCCTGGATCAGGTGCGGCAGGGTGGCGTACGGCTCGAACATCCGCGATTCGGGGAAGGCGAAGCCCTCCGGGTCGCGGTACGGCCCGTTGATCAGGTAGTTGAGCAGCAGCAGCGCCACATAGGTCAGCATCAGGCTGGTCAGGATCTCGCTGGCGTTGAAGCGCAGCTTCAGCCACGCCGGGATCGCCGCCCACAGCATGCCGCCGGCGATGCCGCCGAGGATCATCAGCGGCAGCACCCACCAGCCGCCGTCGCCGTAGAACGCCAACCCGATGCCGCCGCCGACGATGGCACCCAGCGTCAGTTGCCCCTCGGCGCCGATGTTCCAGACGTTGGCGCGGAAGCCGATGGCCAGCCCGACGCCGATCAGCACCAGCGGCGTCGCCTTGACGATCAGCTCGCCCAGGCCGCGCGTGGTCGAGATCGGCTGGATGAAGAAGGCGTGCAGCGCCTTCACCGGGTCGAAGCCGAGCGCCAGGAACAGCAGGAAGCCGCTGGCCAGCGTCAGCGCGACCGCCAGAACGGGGGTGAGATACACCATCGCCCGCGACGCCTGTCCGCGGGGTTCGAGACGGAGGAGGCTCATGCGCGGGTCCCTGCGAAAACGTTACGCCACACGCCCAACCTCCCCCTCGTCTTCCCCGCCGCCGAACAGGCCGCCCATCAGCAGGCCGATCTGCTCCACCGTCGTCTGGTGCGACGGGGTGGAGGGCGACAGCCGGCCGTGGAACAGCACCGAGATGCGGTCGCACAGCACGAACAGCTCGTCCAGGTCCTGGCTGATGACCAAGACCGCGGTGCCGCTGCGCGCCAGATCGATCAGCGCCTGATGGATCGCCGCCGCGGCGCCGGCGTCCACGCCCCAGGTCGGCTGGCCGACGATCAGCAGCTTCGGCTTCTGCAGGATCTCGCGGCCGATGATGAATTTCTGCAGGTTGCCGCCGGACAACGAGCGCGCCTCGGCCCGGTGCCCATGCGTGACCACGTTGAACAGGTCGATGATCCGCTCGGCGTAGGAGCGGGCGCGGCCGAAATGCACGATGCCGCTGCGCACCAGCGGCTCGCGGGCGTAGCCGGACAGCAGCGCGTTCTCCGACAGGCTCAGCTCCGGCACCGCGCCGCGGCCCAGCCGCTCCTCCGGCACGAAGGCGAGGCCCAGTTCGCGCCGGGTGCGGGGCCCCAGATGGCCGACCGGACGCCCCTCGATCAGCACCGCGCCCTCGTCACCGATCAGCGTCTCGCCGCTCAGCGCTGCCATCAGCTCGGCCTGCCCGTTGCCGGCGACGCCGGCGATGCCGAGGATCTCGCCGGCGCGAACCTCCAGCGACACGTCCTTCAGCTCGGTCGCGAACGGCACGTCCGTGGTGGTGGAGAGGTGCCGCACCTCCAGCCGCGGCGCGCCGGTGACCGCCGCGGCCGCGCGCTCCGGCGTCGACAGCGAGGTGCCGATCATCATTTCGGCGAGGCTGCGCGCCGTCTCCTTGCGCGGGTCGCAGGTGGCCACCACCTTGCCGCCGCGCAGCACCGTGGCGCGGTCGCACAGCGTGCGGATCTCCTCCAGCTTGTGCGAGATGTAGAGGATGGTGCAGCCCTCGGCCGCCAGCCGGCGCAGAGTCTCGAACAGCCGCCCGACCTCCTGCGGCGTCAGCACCGAGGTCGGCTCGTCCATGATCAGCAGGCGCGGGTCCTGGAGCAGGCAGCGCACGATCTCCACCCGCTGCCGCTCGCCGACCGACAGGTCGAAGACGTGGCGGTCGGGGTCGAGGGCGAGGCCGTAACGCTCGGACACCGCGCGGATCCGCACCGCCAGGTCCTTCAGCGAGGTCGTCTTGTCCTCGATGCCCAGCGCGATGTTCTCCGTCACCGTCAGCGTGTCGAACAGCGAGAAGTGCTGGAACACCATGCCGATGCCCAGCCGCCGGGCAGCGTGCGGGTCGGCGATCGTGACCTCCCGTCCCTCCCAGTGCAGGGCGCCGGAGTCGGCGTGCTGGACGCCGTAGATGATCTTCACCAGCGTCGACTTGCCGGCGCCGTTCTCGCCGAGCAGCGCGTGGATCTCGCCCGGCAGCAGCGCCAGGTCGACATGGTCGTTGGCGAGGCAGCCGGGAAAGCGCTTCGTGATGCCGCGAAGGTCGAGGCGGGGCGTCGGTGAGGCCAAGGGTGTCGGTTCCGGAGCGGTCTGACGGGCGCGCACGCGCCAAAGTCACACTAAGCCGGGCCGGCGCCCCGCCGTCAACTCCCGCTGAGCGCCGATGGTACGACCAGCGCCGCGAACCTCTTGTTAGCCGCGCCCGATGCCGCCAAGTTTGAGGCCTGACACGGAGGACGGAATGGCCGAGACGACCGGATGCGTGGTTCTGGAGCAGCGCGGTGTGCTGGCGGTGACGGGCGAGGACCGCGTGGCGTTCCTGCAGGGGCTGGTGTCCAACGACATGCGCGCGGTGACGCCCGAACGCGCCGTCTACAGCCTGCTCCTGACGCCGCAAGGCAAGTACCTGCACGACTTCATGGTGGTCGCCGAGGGCGACGCGCTGCTGCTGGACGTCGAGGCGGCGCGGCGCGACGACCTGCTGAAGCGGCTGCGGATGTACAAGCTGCGCTCAAAGATCGCGCTGGAGGACCGCACGGCCGAGCGCATGGTGGTGGCGCTGCTCGGCCCGGACGCGGCGGCCAGGGCCGGACTGCCGGCGGAGCCGGGCGTGGCCGGGGCGTTCGCCGGGGGGGTCGCCTTCACCGACCCGCGCGCGGCGGATCTGGGCGTCCGAGCCATCCTGCCGGCCGGAACCGACCTCACGGCGCTGGGACTCGGCGTCCTGCCGTTCGAGGCGTGGGACTCGCGGCGGCTGGAGCTGGGCATCCCGGACGGCAGCCGCGACCTGGAGGTCGAGAAGGCGATCCCGCTGGAGAACAACCTGGACGCCTTCAACGCCATCTCCTGGGACAAGGGCTGCTACATGGGCCAGGAGCTGACGGCCCGCACCCGCTACCGCGCGCTGATCAAGAAGAAGCTGGTGCCGGTGACGCTGGACGGCCCCCTGCCCGCCCCCGGGACGCCGGTCCGCCTGGGCGACCGGGAGGCCGGCGAAATGCGAAGTGGATTGCAGAATCGGGCACTTGCCATGCTGCGCCTGGAAGATTTGGAACGCGCCGCGAAAGAACAGATCGCATTTCAATCCGGTGACACCATGGTCACACCACGAACGCCTTCATGAACATTGGTACCGGAACTATACTTTCGACCAAGGGGTGCCACCAAAGATATCCTTGGGCGCGGGACTAGTTCGCTCTCTCCGGTGTTGTTAGGGCTGCCATGGACGACGAACCATGCAGAACGAGGAGGAGAGAACCATGCGCAAGACCCTGATCGCGGCCGTTTCGACGCTGGCGCTGATGACCGGCGCGGCGTTCGCCCAGTCCACCACCGGCACGACCGCCGGCGGCTCGACCGGCAGCGGCGGCACGACGACCAATTCGCCGGCGATGCAGCGGACCGACAGCACGGCCGCCACCTCGGCCACCGGCGCCAGCAGCGCCACCCTCGCCAGCGCCGAGAAGCTGCTGGGCAAGAACGTCTACGGCAAGAACGACGAGAAGATCGGCGAGGTCGACGACATCATCCTCGACCCGGCGTCCGGTCAGGCCAAGCAGCTCGTCCTGTCGTCGGGCGGCTTCCTCGGCATCGGCGACAAGAAGGTCGCCATCGACTTCAATCAGGCCAAGTGGAACGACGCCGACAACCGTCTGCACGTCGCGACGCTGGGCCGCGACGACGTCAAGGCGATGTCCGAGTTCAAGTACGACGACCGCATGACGTCGCTGAACCGCAACCGCGACGCGCACAAGAACGACGCCTCGACGGCGCCGGCCAACCAGCGCTCCACCACCGGCACCACCAACCCGGCGGTCCCGCCGAGCGGCACGAGCCAGCCGAAGCAGTAACGCGCTTCGCACGAAAGGAACCCCCGCAGCCATCCCTGCGGGGGTTCTTTTTGTTTCAGCCCGCCAGCAGATCCACGAACCGCCGCGAAGCCTCGATGTCGGCCCGCAGCGCGGCGCGGCGCTTGGTGCTCTCGGCGTCCTCGCCCCACTGCTCGACCTGCCAGGTCTCGTCCACCTGGGACGCCTCGAAGGCCTCGGCGGAGTCGATGCGACGCTCGATCAGAGCCAGCGCCAGCACCAGCGAGCCGCAGGCCGCCGTGGCGTCCTGCAGGGCGCTCAGCGCCCAGTCGTCGTAGGCGTCCACGGCGCTGCGCAGCGCGCGGGTGGCGTCCTCGGGCTGGGGCTTGGGCATCAGGCCGGCGTGCACGTGCAGCGGCGCGTCGTAGCGCAGCGTCGCCCAGTCGAGGATCGGCTGCCACTGGCGGGCCTGACGGTCGACCAGTTCGCGCGGGTGTTCGGCGCGGTAGCACAGCAGGTCGGTCTCGGCGTACTTGGCCACGCCCTCGACGATGGCCGCGCGGTTCTTCGCCACCACGTCCACCGCGGTGCTGGCCAGCTGCATCATCGGCATGGAATGCGCGTCGATCTGCTCGCCCTGCGCCTCCCACTCGCCGGCCACCGCCTGGGCCAGGGCCTCGCTGCGGAGCACCAGCGGCGCCTTGGCCGGGCTGCGCACCGGACGGCCGTCCAGCCGCACCTCCCAGCCGCCATCCACCGCCGCGACGCTCACCGCCTTGTAGAAACGCTTCATCGCCTGCCTTCCAGAAGATCGAGCACCGCCGCGGCGACCTGCGCGCCGCCATCGACGATGCGGTCGGCGCCGGCCGCGCGAAGCTCCGGCACCTCGTGATAGCCCCAGGACACGCCGACCGACGCGATGCGGGCGTTGCGCGCCATCTGGATGTCGTAGGTGGTGTCGCCGATCATCACCGTGGCGGCCGGCTCCACGCCGGTCTCCGCCAGCGCGCGGTGCACCATGTCCGGATGCGGCTTGCCGGGGCCGGCGTCGGCGGTCTGCAGGGTGACGAAGCGGTGCGTCAGCCCGTGCCGCTCCAGAACCGAGCGCAGGCCGCGCATCGACTTCCCCGTGGCGACGCCGAGCAGCACGCCCGCCGCCTCAAGCGCGTCCAGCGTCTCGGCAATGCCGGGGAACAGAGGCTCCTCCAGCACGCCGCGCTGGCGGCGGGCCGCGAAGGCGTCCTTGTAGGAGTCGGCGACGGCGACGTGCAGGTCGTCGCCCAGGCCGGGCAGCAGCGCGGCCACCGCCGGCACCAGCGACAGGCCGACGACGCGGCGCACCGCGGTCGGGTCGGGCTCACCCAGGCCGTGGGCGCGCCACGCCTCCGTCATCGAATCGACGATGGCGTGCTGGCTGTCGACGAGGGTGCCGTCGCAGTCGAACAGGGCGAGACGGAGAGGTTTGGTCATGCGGGGTGACAGGTGGGGTGCTGCGGCGGCGCGCTCAAGGTTTTCAATCGACCTCGGCGAACGGGTCGCCCTTCAGGTTGCCGCTGAAGCCCAGGTACTTCCAGGTCGCCTGCATGTGCTCCGGCAGCGGCGCGGTGACGTCGATCGGCTTGCCGCCGCGCGGGTGCGGGATGATCAGGCGGCGGGCATGCAGGTGCAGCTTCTTCGGCACTTCGGCGCCGGGCAGGAAGGCACCCTGCCCGCCGTACTTGCCGTCGCCGAGGATCGGCGTGCCGATGGCCGCCATGTGGACGCGCAGCTGGTGGGTGCGCCCGGTGCGCGGCCACAGCGCCACGAAGGCGGCTTCCTTGCCGGCGTTCTCCAGCACCGAGAAGTAGGTGAGCGCCCGCTTGCCCTCGTCCTCGTCGGTGGCGACGCGCTCGCCGTGGCTGCTGCCCTCCTTGGCCAGGGCGAGGTCGATCTTGCCCTGGTAGGGCTTCGGCACGCCGACGGTGGCCGCCCAGTAGATCTTGCGGGCGTCGCGGCCGCGGAACGTCTCGGCCAGCCGGCTGGCGGCGAACACCGTGCGCGCCAGCAGCAGCACGCCGGAGGTGTCCTTGTCCAGCCGGTGCACCAGCCGCGGACGCTCGGCCGAGCCGAAGCGCAGCGCGTCCAGCATGGCGTCCAGGTGCTTGGAGGTGCCGGTGCCGCCCTGCACGGCCAGCCCGGCCGGCTTGTCGATGGCCAGCACGTCGTCGTCCTTGAAGAGGACGCGGGCCTGGAGGGCGGCCACCTCCTTGTCGCTGATCAGCGGCTGCGGCTTGGCGCGCGGCGCGCCGACGGACTCGGCGGGGACGTTCAGCGGCGGCACGCGGATCGCCTGCCCCGCCTCGAGCCGGGTGGCGGCGTCGGCGCGCTTGCCGTCGACGCGGACCTGGCCGGTGCGCAGCAGCTTCTGCAAGTGGCCGTGCCCGAGGTCCGGGTAGTGCCGCTTGAACCAGCGATCCAGGCGGATGTCCGCCTCGTCCGCCGAAACCGTCCGTGTCTCAACCGCCATGGTGCCGCTCCGCTCGAAAAGTGGGCGCATTTGACAGAAGTCGGGCGCCGTTGTCACGCGGACTGGTCGGCCACCCGCCGCAATGGCACCATGCGCGCTCCGCTTTTCCCTCCGGAGATCCACCGTGCCCGCCCTGCCCGCCACCGCCGCCCTGCTGATCGTGGACGTGCAGAAGGCCATCGACGATCCGCGCTGGGCCGTGCAGGGGCCGCGCAACAACCCGCAGGCCGAGGGCAACGTCGCCGCGCTGCTGTCCGCGTGGCGGCGCACCGGGCGGCCGGTCGTCCATGTCCGCCACGATTCCACGGAGCCGGAGTCCACCTACCGCCCCGGCAGCGCCGGCCACGCCTTCAAGGCGGAGGCGCAGCCCCTTCCCGGCGAACTCGTGGTGGGCAAGTCCACCAACAGCGCCTTCATCGGCACCGGGCTGGAGGCGTGGCTGGCGGAGCAGGGCTGCGCGACGCTGGTCATCGCCGGAGTGGTCACCAACAACAGCGTCGAGGCGACGGCGCGCATGGCCGGCAACCTGGGCTTCGACACCCACGTAGTGGCCGACGCGTGCTTCACCTTCGGCAAGCGCGACCGCACCGGCCGGCAATGGACCGCCGAACAGGTGCACGAGCTGTCGCTCGCCAACCTGGACGGGGAGTACGCGCGGATCGTCGAGACGGCGGACGTGCTGGCTATGGCGCATTAGCCCGGTCCCCGACTCCGAAGATCCAGCCCTCCTGGCGGCGGGCGGCATCGTCCAGCGCGGACGGCGACCAGACCTCCGGCCGGGCCGCCAGCCAGCGCAGTCCGGCCGCGGAGACCAGCGCATCGGCGTCGTGGTCGCTGACGGCCGCGGACAGTGCGGCGGGCCGCGAACCGAGATGGGCGAGCGCGGCGTCCACGTCCTCCGGCGCGCGGATCTTGCGCAGGCCGAAGCCCACGCGCTTGAGGAACAGGCGCGGGTAGATCTCCACGAACACCGTCCGGCCCGGCGCCGGCGCCTCGAACGGCCAGACGGAGAACCGCGGGTCGGCGGCCCGCAGCGCCCGCAGCATGCGGATACCGGCCAGCGCGCCGCGGCCGACCTGCTTGGAACCGATCAGCTTGTACGGGCTCTGCGGCGAGCCATAGCCGTCCGCGCGGCAGACTCGCTCGGTCAGGCGGTGCGGGTCGGTGTACCACGCCGGCTGCCGGCCGCCGGTCCAGAAGCCGGCGGCGAACACGGGATGCTCGGCGAAGGGGCCGCCGAGGAAGTCGGGGTGCTCGGCCGTGGCCTGCTCGATCAGATCCCACAGCTCGAAGGCGGTGGCCTCGGCCGGGAAATAGCTGCGGGCGATGGCGAAGGGCAGCGAGAAGGCGCAGTCGATGCCGACCAGCGCCGGGCCGCGCTCCAGCCCCGCACGCAGCCAGTCGAACACCGCCTGCCGCGACCACCAGCCGGTGGTCGGCTCCACCAGAGTGGGCGGGGCGTCGCCGGCCGCGCACTCGGCGACGGCGATTCCGGCGTAGCGCCTGCCCTTGGCGCCGGACCAGTCGATGGCGACGAAGCGGTCGAACGCCGGGATCACGGCGCCGGACGGTGGTCGCCGTAGCGGATCACCGTCGCCTTCTCCAGCGTGACGAGGCCACTGCCCATCATCGATTCCAGCCTCGGCAGGAAGGCCTGGATGCGTTCGTCGGAATCGACGATCTCGACAATGAACGGCAGGTCGTTGGACAGGCGCAGGATCTTCGCCGTGTGCACGCGGCTGGAGGCGCCGTAGCCCATCACCGCGCGGATCACCGTGGCGCCGGCCAGCCCGGCCTCGCGCGCCGCCATGACAATCGCTTCGTAGAGCGGCAGACCGCCGTGGCGGTCCAGCTCGCCGACGAAGATGCGCAGCAGGGTGGCTGTTTCCGGCATCGGCATGGTCAGGTCCCCCTGTTCAACAGCGCCGCGGCGACGTGCCCGGCCCACACCGCCACCATGCACAACACGAACGACCCGACGGTGTTCGCAGCGGCCCGCGCCCACTCGCCGTCCTGCACGAGGGTCAGCGTCTGCAGGCTGAAGGAGGAGAAGGTGGTGAAGCCGCCGCAGATGCCCACCATGACGAAGACCCGCGCGTCGGAGGGCACCAGCAGCCGCCCGTCCGGCCCGGTCAGCGTGGCGGTGAAGCCGATGATGAAGGACCCGACGACGTTGACCACGAGCGTTCCCCACGGGAACGTCGCCCCGAACGCGTTGGCGACGGCACCCGACGCCCAGTAGCGCGCGATGGAGCCGATGGCGCCACCGATGGCGACCCAGAGATAGGTCGTCATGATTCGCCCGCCTTCCGCTCCCTGATCTTCGCCCAGTAGTCCAGCCGCTTGCGGATCTCCCGCTCGAAGCCGCGCTCCACCGGCTGGTAGAACGCGCGCCGCGCCATGCCGTCGGGGAAGTAGTTCTGGCCGGAGAAGCCCTCCGCCGTGTCGTGGTCGTACTCGTAGCCCTTGCCGTAGCCGATCTGCTTCATCAGCTTGGTCGGCGCGTTCAGGATGTGCTTGGGCGGCATCAGCGAGCCGGTCTCGCCCGCGGCGCGCACCGCCGCCTTGTACGCCGTGTAGGCGGCGTTCGACTTCGGCGCGGTGCCCAGGTAGATCACCAGTTGCGCGATGGCCAGCTCACCCTCCGGCGAGCCCAGACGCTCGTACGCCTCCCAGGCGGCCATGGCCTGGGTCAGCGCGTTGGGGTCGGCGAGGCCGATGTCCTCCACCGCGAAACGGCACAGGCGCCGCGCGATGTAGCGCGGGTCCTCGCCGCCGGCCAGCATGCGCGCGTACCAGTACAGCGCCGCGTCGGTGTCGGAGCCGCGCAGCGACTTGTGCAACGCGCTGATGAGGTTGTAGTGCCCCTCCTGCGCCTTGTCGTACAGCGGCGCCCGACGCTGGATCGTCGTGGTCAGGGCGTTGGTGTCGAGCACCGTGCCCTCGGGGAGGGCGAACAGCTCCTCGCACAGGTTCAGGCAGAAGCGGCCGTCGCCGTCGGCCATCGCCTTCAGCGCGGCGCGCGCATCCGCGTCGAGCGGCAGCGGGCGGCCGACCTCCGCCTCGGCGCGGCTCAGCAGCTTCTCCAGCGCCGTGTCGTCCAGGCGGTTCAGCACGAACACCTGGGCGCGGCTGAGCAAGGCGGCGTTCAGTTCGAAGGAGGGGTTCTCGGTGGTGGCGCCGACCAGCGTCACCGTGCCGTCCTCCACGTAGGGCAGGAAGCCGTCCTGCTGCGAACGGTTGAAGCGGTGGATCTCGTCGATGAACAGCAGCGTCCCCTGCCCGGCCGAGCGCCGGGCGCGCGCCCCTTCGAACACCTTGCGCAAGTCGGCGACGCCGGAGAACACCGCCGACAGCGGCTCGAAGTGCAGGTCGGTGGTCTGCGCCAGCAGCCGGGCGATGGTGGTCTTGCCGCAGCCCGGCGGCCCCCACAGGATCATGGACGCCAGACGGTGCGCCGCCACCATACGGCCGACCGGCCCGTCGGGCTTCAGCAGATGCTCCTGCCCGACCACCTCGGCGAGCGTGCGCGGGCGCAGCCGGTCGGCCAGAGGCCGCGGGGCCTCCGATTCGAACAGGCTGTTTCCGGCGTCGCCGGGCGGCTTGCGGGCCATTAGGGGCACCCCGAGTCGGGCTTACTGCGTCGGCGCGCAGTTGCGGAAGCAGGAGCGCAGTTGCTCCTCGCAGCCGGCGGACGGGCCGAACAGGCGGTCGCGGCGCTCGTCCTCGCTACTGCGGCGCGGGGCCGACGAATCCATGCAGACACGGTAGCCGCGCTCGCAATGCGCCCGGCAATCCGGCCCGGCGACGGCTTCCGGCGAGGAGGTCCGCGACGGTTGCGAACGCTGGATCGGCATGCTGCAGCCGGCCAGCATCGTCAGCGCAACGGCGGCGACCAGGGCGGGGATCGGACGGAACATCGGCTTGCCTGCTTCCTTATCGTTGTATGGTGTGCCGGACGGCGCGCCCGGATCCGGCCCGGGGGCGTGGCCCACTATGCCGGGAACGCACGCGGAAAGGGAACGGCTCAAATGAATTCGCACATCCAGGACAAGCCGGCGCGCCGGCGCGGTACGGTGGTGTTTTTCGCCGTGCTTCTGGGCCTGGGCCTGCTGATGCTGGTCGGGCGGATGCTGGCGCTGCCCGGCTTCACGATCGGCGAAGCGCTCTTCCCGATCCTCGGCGGCGTGTTCATCGCCGCGGCGCTGGCCGTCATCGTGATGCGGGAGCGCCGCGAGCGCGCCCATATGACGCCCGAGGAGCGCAACCGGCAGGACCAAGGCACGCCGCGCTGAGACTCGGCCGCGCCATCCCGCGGGTTACGCGGTGGGGGCAACATTCACACGGATTTCACGGATTTAGGCACGGACTTCACGGATTTTTATGCTTGCCAGCTCTCAGACCTACCCGTCAGCCACAGCTGCGCACGAATAAAAGGATCCGTGTAATCCGTGAGAAAATCCGTGAAATCCGTGTGAACTCTGCTGTCCAGCGACGATCCTGAACCTATCCAATCGAACATCACACCAGCTTGAAGCTCAGCAGCCCGCCGATGACGATCACCAGCAGCACGGTGGTGACCAGCATCAGCCGCTTCTCGATGATCTCCTGCACCTGCGGGCCGTAGAAGTGCAGGAGAATGGCAATCATGTAGAATCGCGAGAAGCGCGCCACCACCGAGCACAGCATGAAGATGGTGAAGTCCAGCTTGGCGAAGCCGGCGGTGATGGTCAGCAGCTTGTACGGAATCGGCGTGACGCCCTTGAGGATCAGGAACCACGGGCCGTACAGCGCGAACATGTCCTGGAAGCGCTCGAACGAATCCTGGGCGTTGTAGAGGTCGATGACCATCCGCCCGACGCTCTCGAACAGGAAGTATCCGAGCGCGTAGCCGAAGGCGCCGCCGATGAGTGAAGCGAAGGCGCAGAGGTTGGTGTAGCGCCAGAGCTTCTTCGGCTGCGCCAGGCACATCGGCACCAGCATGATGTCCGGCGGCAGCGGGAAGAAGGAACTCTCGGCAAAGGACACGCCGGCCATCCACCACACCGCGTCCTTGCGGGCGGCGCGCGCCAGGATCCAGTTGTACAGCGGTCGCAACATGGAACGGTAACAGTCCCCTGAATGAGAAAGCCCCCTCCCCGGGCGAACCGGGAAGGGGGCCATCCTCGGCGGGTATGGGGATACCCGTCTATCGCAACAGTGTGACGCCGGTCTTACGACTCGGCCTCAGCCTCGGCGACCTCGACCGGGCCGCTGTCCTGGCCCTTGGCCTCCGGATCGCGGTCGACCAGCTCGATCACGCCCATGGCGGCGGCGTCGCCGTAGCGGAAGCCGGCCTTCAGCACGCGGCTGTAGCCGCCCTGGCGGTCCTTGTAGCGGTCGGCCAGGGTGGTGAACAGCTTGGTCACCATGGCGTCGTCGCGCAGCTGCGCGAACGCCAGGCGGCGGTTGGCGAGGCCACCCTGCTTGCCCAGCGTGATCAGCTTCTCGACGATCGGACGCAGCTCCTTGGCCTTCGGCAGGGTGGTCTTGATCTGCTCGTGCTTGATCAGCGCGTTCGCCATGTTCGAGAACATGGCCTTGCGGTGGGTGGTGGTCTTGCTCAGCTTACGTCCAGCAATGCCGTGACGCATGGCGATTCCCTCTCATGGCTTGGCCCCCCTCGGGGAGCCGATGGTGATCCCCACCGCCCTTGGTCCGGTACGGTGCGGGGTGGGCCGAAATGGCCCGGGAAGAACGCCGGAGCCTTGCGGCCCCGGCGTGGCAACGGGTGCTTAGTACGGCTCTTCCAGACGCTTGGCCAGTTCCTCGATGTTCTCGGGCGGCCAGTTCGGGATTTCCATACCCAGGTGCAGGCCCATCTGGGCGAGCACTTCCTTGATCTCGTTCAGCGACTTGCGGCCGAAGTTCGGGGTGCGGAGCATCTCCGCCTCGGTCTTCTGCACCAGGTCGCCGATGTAGACGATGTTGTCGTTCTTCAGGCAGTTCGCCGAACGGACCGACAGCTCCAGCTCGTCCACCTTGCGGAGCAGGTTCTTGTTGAACGGAACCTCCTCGTGCTTCTCCTCGGCGACGTGGTGCGTCGGCTCCTCGAAGTTGATGAACAGCTGCAGCTGGTCCTGCAGGATGCGGGCGGCGAGCGCCACCGCGTCGTCCGGACGGACGGCGCCGTTGGTCTCGATGCTCATCGACAGCTTGTCGTAGTCGGTGACCTGCCCGACGCGGGCGTTGTCGACCTTGTACGACACCTTGCGCACCGGCGAGAACAGCGCGTCCACCGGGATCAGGCCGATCGGCGCGTCCTCGGGGCGGTTCTGGCTGGCCGGGACGTAGCCCTTGCCGGTCTCGACCGTCAGCTCCATGTTCAGCCGCGCGCCGGAGTCCAGCGTGCAGATGACCAGATCCGGGTCCATGACCTGGATGTCGGCGCCGGTCTCGATCATGCCGGCCTTGACCTCGCCCGGGCCTTCGGCGCGCAGGCGCATCCGCTTCGGACCGTCGCCGTGCATGCGCAGGCCCATCGTCTTGATGTTCAGGACGATGTCGGTCACGTCCTCACGGACGCCGGGGATCGAGGAGAATTCGTGCAGCACGCCGTCGATGTGGATCGACGTGACGGCGGCGCCCTGGAGCGAGGAGAGCAGAACGCGGCGCAGCGCGTTGCCCAGCGTCAGGCCGAAGCCACGCTCCAGCGGCTCGGCAACCAGCGTCGCGACGCGGTCGGCGTCGTCGCCCGGGTTGATCTCGAGCTTGGAGGGCTTGATCAGCTCTTGCCAGTTCTTCTGAAGGGCCACGGAAGTACCTCATGCCATCGGGGTGGAACGAACCCGCGGGGCCCGGTCCGTTCCAATGCAGCGGCGGCCGCGATGGCAGCGGCCGCCTGTCCCGGAACGGTGAGCCCCGCGGGTGCGGGTAGACGCAGAAATCAGACGCGACGCTTCTTCGGCGGACGGACGCCGTTGTGCGGGATCGGCGTGACGTCGCGGATCGAGGTGATCTGGAAGCCGATCGACTGCAGGGCGCGCAGCGCCGACTCACGGCCCGAACCCGGACCCTTCACCTCGACCTCGAGGGTCTTCATGCCGTGCTCCTGGGCCTTGCGGCCGGCGTCCTCGGCAGCCACCTGGGCGGCGTAGGGGGTCGACTTGCGCGAACCCTTGAAGCCCATGGTGCCCGACGACGACCAGGCAATGGTGTTGCCCTGCGCGTCGGTGATGGTGATCATCGTGTTGTTGAACGAGGCGTTCACGTGCGCGACGCCGGCGGTGATGTTCTTGCGCTCGCGGCGGCGGAGGCGCTGCGAAGCGGCGGACGGCTTGGCCATGGACCGAGTTCCTTACTTCTTCTTGCCGGCGATCGGCTTGGCCGGACCCTTGCGGGTGCGGGCGTTCGTGTGGGTGCGCTGACCGTGGACCGGCAGGCCCTTGCGGTGGCGCAGGCCACGGTAGCAAGCCATGTCCATCAAACGCTTGATGTTCATCGCCGTCGCACGACGCAGGTCGCCTTCGACCTGGTAGTCGGCGTCGATGGTCTCGCGGATGCGCAGGACCTCGTCGTCGGTCAGCTGGTTCACCCGACGCTCGGCCGGGATGTTCAGCTTGCCGCAGATCTCCTTGGCCTTGGCCGGACCAATGCCGTGAATGTAGGTCAACCCGATCTCCACGCGCTTCTGCGCGGGGATGTTGACGCCAGCGATACGCGCCACGTTGCTCTCCTCGATATCTCAACGATGCCCTTCATGGGCATCTACACACCGATCACGCCGCGAATCCGTTGCGCACGATTCAAGACGCAAAACGTCGCCCGGGGCCACCTTGGCCGCGGGAGGTGGTGGACTATAGAAAAATGCGGACGCTTGTCAAGCGCGCAAAACAGAAAGGGGCAGCACGACGGCCGCCCCTTCCCTCCTCTTCCGGCGAACCGGCCTTACTGGCCGACGATCGCCGCGATCTGCTCGGTCACCACGTCGATGTCGGCCATGCCGTCCACCGACTTCAGCACGCCGCGATCCCGGTAGTAGGGCAGGATCGGCGCGGTCTGCGCGTGGTACTGGTCGAGGCGGGTCTTCACCGTCTCGGCGTTGTCGTCGGCGCGGCGCTTGAACTCGGTCGAGCCGCAGACGTCGCACACCCCGGCGACCGCCGGCTTCTCGAACGAGTCGTGGTAGCCCTTGCCGCACTTGGCGCAGGTGTAGCGGCCGGTGATGCGCTCGGTCAGCGCCGCGTCGTCGACCTTCATCTCGATCACGTGGTCGAGCTTCAGGCCCTTGTCGGCCAGCATCCGGTCGAGCGCCTCGGCCTGCGCCACCGTGCGCGGGAAGCCGTCGAGGATGAAGCCGGCCTTGACGTCCGGCTGGTCGATTCGATCGGAGATCATCTGGATGACCAGCTCGTCCGGGACGAGCTTGCCGGCCGTCATGATCTCCTTGGCCTGCTGGCCGAGCGGGCTGCCGCTGGCGACGAGCGCCCGCAGCATGTCGCCGGTGGAGAGCTGCACGAGACCGCGCGCGTCCTCGAGACGGCGGGCCTGGGTTCCCTTACCCGCACCCGGCGGACCAAGCAGGATCAAATTCATTTCTTCCCCCGAAGCTTCGCTTTCTTGATCAACCCCTCATACTGGTGAGCCAGCAGATGGGAGTGGATCTGTCCGACCGTGTCCATCGTGACCGACACCACGATCAGCAGACTGGTGCCGCCGAAATAGAACGGAACGGACTGCTGAGCAATCAGAAACTCGGGGAGCAGGCAGACAACCACCAGGTAGGCGGAGCCGATCACCGTCAACCGGGTCAGCACGTAGTCCAGGTAGTCCGACGTGTTCTTGCCCGGACGGATGCCCGGGATAAAGCCGCCGTACTTGCGCAGGTTGTCGGCCGTCTCGGTCGGGTTGAAGACGATGGCGGTGTAGAAGAAGCAGAAGAAGACGATCAGCGCGGCGTACAGGAACATATAGACGGGCGTGCCGTGCGCGATGATGCGCGACACCGTCTGCAGCCATTCCGGCCCCTCGCCGCCGGCGAAGCCGACCGCGGTCAGCGGCAGCAGCAGCAGCGACGACGCGAAGATCGGCGGAATGACGCCCGAGGTGTTGAGCTTCAGCGGCAGGTGCGTCGATTCGCCGCCCATCATGCGGTTGCCCATCTGGCGCTTGGGGTACTGCACCAGCAGGCGGCGCTGCGCGCGCTCCATGAAGACGATGAAGAACACCACGCCGACCGCCATCAGCAGCATGAAGATGATGAAGACGGTCGAGAGCGCGCCGGTGCGGCCCAACTCCAGCGTGCTGGCCAGCGCCTTCGGCAGCTCGGCGACGATGCCGGCGAAGATGATGAGCGAGGTGCCGTTGCCGATGCCGCGGGCGGTGATCTGCTCGCCCAGCCACATCAGGAACAGCGTGCCGCCGACCAGCGTGATGACCGCGGTCAGGCGGAAGAACATCCCAGGGTCGGTGACCGCCGGCCCCATGGAGCCGGTCATGCTCTCCATGCCCACGGCGATGCCCCAGGCCTGCACGGTGGCCAGCAGGACGGTGCCGTACCGGGTGTACTGGTTGAGCTTCTTGCGGCCGGCCTCGCCCTCCTTCTTCAGCGCCTCCATCTGCGGCGACACGGCGGTCAGCAGCTGCACGATGATGGACGCCGAGATGTACGGCATGATGTTGAGCGCGAAGATGGTCATGCGCTGCAACGCGCCGCCGGCCAGCATGTCGAACATGCCCAGGATGCCGCCGCCCTGGCGGCGGAAGACGTCGGCGAGAACGTTGGGATCGATGCCCGGCAGCGGAATGTAGGTGCCCAGGCGGTAGATGATCAGGGCGCCCAGGGTGAACCAGATGCGCTTCTTCAGCTCGGTCGCCTTCGCGAACGCGCCGAAGTTGATGTTCGCGGCAAGCTGTTCGGCCGCTGATGCCATGGCTTCTGTCCCTCGATCCGAATCTTTTGTGTGAGCCACTCGTGCGGACGGGGCGGCCCTGAAAGCAGGACCGCCCCTCGCAGTGTCGCTTCTTGGTGACGGAAGCGCCCTCCCCCGTCAAGGGTCAGGCGCACCCGGTCACTCGGCCGCTTCGGCCTTCGGCTCGGTCACCGTGACGGTGCCGCCGGCCTTCTCGACGGCCTCGATGGCCGCCTGGGAAGCGCCGGTCACGGTGACGTTCACCTTGGCGGTGAGCGCACCCTTGGCCAGCAGGCGGACGCCGTCCACCTTCGCCTTGCCCACGAGGCCGGCGGCCTGCAGGGCGGCGGCGTCGATGGCGTTGGCGATGTCCAGCTTGCCCGCGTCGATCGCCTTCTGGATCGAGCCCAGGTTGACGACCGCGTACTCCTTGCGGAACGGCTTGCTGAAGCCGCGCTTCGGGAGACGGCGGTGCAGCGGCATCTGGCCGCCTTCGAAGCCGTTGATGGCGACGCCGGTGCGCGAGGTCTGACCCTTCACGCCACGGCCGCCGGTCTTGCCCTTGCCCGAGCCGATACCGCGGCCGACGCGCATGCGCTCCTTGCGGGCACCGGGATTGTCCCGGAGATCATTGAGCTTGGTCATGCCTTCAGCCCTCGTTCTCGACGCGGACCAGATGCGCGACCTTGGCGATCATGCCGCGCACGGCCGGAGTGTCCTCCAGCTCGCGGGTCCGGTTCAGCTTGTTGAGGC
Source organism: Azospirillum sp. (assembly GCF_050789165.1). Taxonomy (NCBI): domain Bacteria; kingdom Pseudomonadati; phylum Pseudomonadota; class Alphaproteobacteria; order Rhodospirillales; family Azospirillaceae; genus Azospirillum; species Azospirillum sp. The sequence continues at coordinate 9,472 of NZ_JBOZRT010000047.1, read as the reverse complement.
CCAGACCGACCAGCGTGTCCCGCTGGTCCTTGCGGCGGCCGATCGGGCTGCCGATCTGGGTGACGACGACGGTCTTCTTGTCGGCCATGATCAAGCCTCCTGAGCGCCGGCGCCGGCGCCGGTCTCGCGCTTGCCGAGGATGTCGCTGACGCGACGGCCGCGGCGGGCGGCCACCGAACGCGGGCTGACCACCTGGGTCAGCGCGTCGAAGGTCGCCTTGATCATGTTGTGCGGGTTCGAGGTGCCGATCGACTTGGTCACCACGTCGGCCACGCCGAGCGCCTCGAAGATGGCGCGCATCGGACCACCCGCGATGATGCCGGTACCGGCCGGAGCCGCACGCAGCACGACCTTGCCGGCACCGTAGTGGCCGAAGGTGTCGTGATGCAGGGTGCGACCCTCGCGCAGCGGCACCCGGATCATGCCGCGCTTGGCCTGATCGGTCGCCTTGCGGATGGCCTCCGGAACCTCACGGGCCTTGCCGGAGCCGTAGCCGACCCGACCCTTGCCGTCACCGACGATGACCAGGGCGGCGAAGCCGAAGCGACGGCCGCCCTTTACCACCTTGGCGACGCGGTTGATCCCGACGAGCTTCTCGATCAGCTCGCTCTCTTCACGCTCGCGCGGCTGCCGATCGCGGTCGCCCCGTTCGCCTCTTTCACGTGCCATATCAGGGACTCCCTTAGAACGACAGCCCGCCCTCGCGGGCGGCCTCGGCCAGGGCCTTGACCCGACCGTGGTAGAGGTTGCCGCCGCGGTCGAAGACGACCTCGGTGACGCCGGCAGCCTTGGCGCGCTCGGCGATCAGGGCGCCGATGCGCTTGGCCGCCTCGACGTTGCCGCCGTGCTTCAGCTCCGCGCGGAGATCCTTCTCCAGCGACGACGCGGCCGCGACGGTGCGGCCGTCGGCGTCGAGGATGATCTGCGCGTAGATGTGCAGGTTGGTGCGGTGGATGGACAGGCGAGGCCGCCCACCAGCCTTCTTCGCGATCTGAGCGCGCACGCGTTGCTTGCGACGCTCCTGGAGTTGCTTGGAGTTCAGCATGGCGGGCCTACTTCTTCTTGCCTTCCTTGCGGAGGATGGTCTCGGTGTCGTACTTGATGCCCTTGCCCTTGTACGGCTCCGGCTTCTTCCAAGCGCGGATCTCGGCAGCCACCTGCCCGACCTTCTGCTTGTCGTAGCCAGTCACCGAAATGGCGGTGGGCTTGTCGCACTTGATCGAGATGCCCTCCGGGATCGGGTACTTGACGTCGTGCGAGTAGCCGAGCTGCATGACCAGCTCCTTGCCCTGCACGGCGGCACGGTAGCCGACGCCGTTGATCTCCATGTTGATCGTATAGCCCTGCGACACGCCGACGACCAGGTTGTTCACCATGGTGCGCGAGGTGGCCCACATGACGCGGCCACGCTTGCTGTCGTTGCGGGGCTTGACGACGACCTTGCCGTCCTCGAGGGAGGCGAGGATGTCGTCGATCAGGGTCACGCTGAGCTGACCCAGCTTGCCCTTGGCGGTGACGGTCTGGCCATCGACGCGGACGTCGACCTCGGCCGGGACGGTCACCGGATGCTTGCCAATGCGCGACATCGGGTCAGCTCCTTAGAACACGCGGCAGAGGACTTCGCCGCCGACGTTGGCGGCGCGGGCCTCGTTGTCCGACATGACACCGCGCGGCGTCGAAAGGATCGCGATGCCGAGGCCGTTGTAGACCCGCTGCATGTCGGCGATCTTCGAGTAGACGCGGCGACCGGGCTTCGACACGCGGGAGATCTCCTTAATGACAGGCTCTCCCTCGTGGTACTTCAGCTCGATCTTCAGGTTGCTAACGCCGGGACGCACTTCTTCCTGGGCGTAGCCACGGATGTAGCCTTCGCGCTTCAGCACCTCCAGCACGGACGTGCGGAGCTTGGAAGCCGGGCTTTCCACAGACGACATGCGTGCACGCTGGCCGTTGCGGATGCGGGTCAGCATATCGCCGAGGGGATCGCTCAAAGCCATCTTGCGGTCCTCCTTACCAGCTCGACTTCACCATGCCCGGGATCTGGCCGGTGGAGGCCAGTTCGCGGAGCGCGATGCGCGACAGTTTGAACTTGCGATAGAAAGCGCGCGGGCGGCCGGACAGCTCACACCGGTTGCGGATGCGCACCTTCGACGAATTGCGGGGAAGCTCGGCGAGCTTCAGACGGGCCTGGAACTGCTCCTCGGGCGAGAGCGAGCGGTCCTTGGCGATCGCCTTCAGCTTGGCGCGCTTGTTGGCGAACTGCTTCACCATCTTCGCGCGGCGCTTGTTCTTCTCGACAGCGCTGGTCTTAGCCATGGATGTACTAGCTCCTGCCTATCAGGCCACGAACGGCATGTCGAAGCCCTTGAGGAGAGCCTTGGCCTCCTTGTCGGTCTTCGCCGAGGTGACGATGATGATGTCCATGCCGCGGATCTGATCGATCTTGTCGTAATCGATCTCCGGGAAAATGATCTGCTCCTTCAGGCCCATGGCGTAGTTGCCACGGCCGTCGAAGCTCGTGCCGGACACGCCGCGGAAGTCGCGGACGCGCGGCAGCGCGATCGTGATCAGACGGTCCAGGAACTCGTACATGCGCTCACGGCGCAGGGTCACCTTGCAGCCGATCGCCATGTTCTCGCGCAGCTTGAACTGGGCGATCGACTTGCGCGACTTGGTGATCACCGGCTTCTGGCCGGAGATGGCCTGCAGGTCGGCGACCGCGCTCTGGATCTTCTTGGAGTCGGCGACAGCCTCGCCGACACCCATGTTGATGACGATCTTCTCCAGCCGCGGAACTTGAAGGTCGTTCCCGTAGCCGAACTCAGTCTTGAGCGCGGCGCGGATCTTGGAGTCGTAGATGTCCTTAAAACGTGCAGCCATGGTCCGGGCCCTCAAAGATCGATGGTCTCGCCGGACCGCTTGGCGACACGCACCTTGCGGCCGTCCTCCAGGACCTTGAAGCCGACGCGGGTCGGCTTGCCGTCCTTCGGATCGACGTGAGCGACGTTGGAGACGTGGATCGGCGCCTCGACCTCGACGATGCCGCCCTGCGAGCGGGCCGACGGACGGGTGTGCTTCTTGACGACATTCACACCCGCAACGACGACGCGCTCTTCCTTCGGGAGCACCTTCACGACCTCGCCGGTCTTGCCCTTGTCCTTGCCGGACAGGACGACGACCTTGTCCTTGGTCTTGATCTTCTGGGCCATCACAGCACCTCCGGCGCCAGCGAGATGATCTTCATGAACTTCTTCGCGCGCAGCTCGCGGGTGACCGGCCCGAAGATACGGGTGCCGATCGGCTCGCCCTGCTTGTTGATCAGCACGGCGGCGTTGCGGTCGAAGCGGATCGCCGAGCCATCGTCGCGGCGCAGTTCCTTCGCGGTGCGGACGATGACGGCGCGATGCACGTCACCCTTCTTCACGCGGCCCTTCGGAATCGCCTCCTTGACCGACACCACGATGATGTCGCCCACGGAAGCCACCTTCCGCTTGGAACCGCCAAGCACCTTGATGCACTGCACCCGGCGCGCCCCGCTGTTGTCGGCGACTTCCAGGTTGGTTTGCATCTGAATCATGGATTAGACCTCTCTAATCACGCGGCGCCGGTCGAGCCGGCGGACTCCGTCACGACCGTCCAACGCTTGCGCTTGGAGATCGGGCGGCACTCGATGATCGAAACCGTATCGCCGGCCTTGAACGAGTTGTTCTCGTCGTGGGCGGCGTACTTCTTCGACTGACGGATGAACTTCTTGTACACGGGGTGCATCACGCGACGCTCGACGAGGACGATCACCGTCTTGTCGCCCTTGTCGCTGACCACCGTGCCCTGCAGAACGCGGCGAGGCATTGGTAGTCTCCCTCTTACTTCGCGGCCGCGGCGGCGTTGGCACGCTCGCCGAGGATGGTCTTGATGCGCGCGATATCGCGACGCACCGCACGAACCCGCGCCGTGTTCTCCAGCTGGCCGGAGGCCTTCTGGAAGCGCAGGTTGAACTGCTCCTTCTTGAGCTGGAGGAGCTGGTCGTTCAGCTCGTCCGCGCTCTTGGTACGGATGTCCTGGGCCTTCATGCCGCAGTCTCCTCAGCACCGCCGAGGCGGGTGACGATCTTGGTCTTGATCGGCAGCTTGGCAGCCGCCAGCTCGAACGCCAGCTTGGCCACGTCGAACGGGACGCCGTCCAGCTCGAACATGATGCGGCCAGGCTTGACGCGGGCCGCCCAGTACTCGGGCGAGCCCTTACCGGAGCCCATGCGGACCTCGGCCGGCTTGCTGGTGACCGGGACGTCCGGGAAAATGCGGATCCAGACGCGGCCCTGACGCTTCATGGCGCGGGTGATCGCGCGGCGGGCCGCCTCGATCTGCCGGGCCGTGACGCGCTCGGGCTCCATGGCCTTGAGGCCGTAGGCGCCGAAGTTCAGCTCGTAGCCGCCCTTCGCCACGCCGTGGATGCGGCCCTTGAAGGCCTTGCGGTACTTCGTACGCTTGGGGGAAAGCATCGCTCTCTATCCCTTTACTGGGCGTCGCGGCGGTCGCGGCGGTCGCGACGGTCACCGCGGTCCTCGCGGTCGCGGCGCTCGCGGCGCGGCTGGTGCTCGCCGTCGGTGGAGACCGGCTCGCCGGCCATACGCTTGTCCTGGGCCATCGGATCGTGGGCGAGGATCTCGCCCTTGAACACCCACACCTTGACACCGCAGGTGCCGTAGGTGGTCTTGGCGGTGCCGATGCCGTAGTCGATGTCCGCACGCAGCGTGTGCAGCGGAACACGACCCTCGCGGTACCACTCCATGCGGGCGATTTCCGCACCGCCCAGGCGACCCGAGCAGTTGATCCGGATGCCCTGGGCGCCCAGGCGCATGGCCGACTGCACGGCGCGCTTCATGGCGCGACGGAAGGCGACGCGGCGCTCGAGCTGGCTGGCGATGTTCTCGGCGATCAGGCGGGCGTCGATCTCCGGCTTGCGGATCTCGATGATGTTCAGGCTCACTTCCGAGCCCGTCATCTTCGCCAGTTCGCCGCGCAGCTTCTCGATGTCCGCACCCTTCTTGCCGATCACCACGCCCGGACGGGCCGAGTGGATGGTGACGCGGGCCTTCTTGGCCGGACGCTCGATGACGACGCGCGAGCAGCCGGCCTGCTTGAGGCGCTCCTGCAGAAACTCACGCAGCTTCAGGTCCTGGTGCAGCAGCTTGGCGTAGTCGCGACCGGCGAACCAGCGGCTGTCCCAGGTGCGGTTGATGCCGACCCGGAGGCCGATCGGATTGACTTTCTGACCCATCTTACTCGGCCCCTTCGGCGGCTTCCTCGCGCTCGCGCACGATGATCGTCAGATTGGAGAACGGCTTCATGACGCGGGCGCCACGGCCGCGGGCGCGGGCGTGGAAGCGCTTCATGACCAGCGCCTTGCCGACCGTGGCGGTGGCGACGTAGAGCTTGTCCACGTCCAGCTGGTGGTTGTTCTCCGCGTTGGCGATCGCGGCCTGCAGGACCTTCTTCACCTGGCCGGCGATGCGGCGCTTCGAGAAGGTCAGCTCGGCGACGGCACGGCTGGCGTCCATGTTGCGGATCAGCTGCGCGACGAGGTTGAGCTTCCGCGGGCTCGTCCGGATCATCGGATCGAACGCCTTGGCCTCGTTCTCAGCGGTGCGGCTGGGATTGGCGGGCTTGCCCATCGGTTACTTCCTCTTCGCCTTCTTGTCCGCCGCGTGGCCGTAGAAGGTCCGCGTCGGAGCAAACTCGCCGAACTTGTGACCGATCATGTTCTCGGTCACCAGCACCGGCAGAAACTTATGGCCGTTGTAAACGCCGAACGTGAGCCCGACGAACTGCGGCAGGATGGTCGAACGACGGGACCAGATCTTGATGATCTCGTTACGGCCCGAAGCCCGCGACTTGTCCGCCTTCTTCAGCAGATAGCCGTCGACGAACGGACCCTTCCAAACGGAACGTGCCACGGTCCGACCTCCTTACTTCGTCCGACGGCGCAGGATCAGGCCGTCAGTCTTCTTGTTGTGACGCGTCTTCTTGCCCTTGGTCGGCTTGCCCCACGGGGTGACCGGGTGACGGCCGCCCGAGGTGCGACCCTCACCACCACCGTGCGGGTGGTCGATCGGGTTCATGGCGACGCCGCGGACCGCCGGGCGCTGGCCGAGCCAGCGGTTGCGGCCGGCCTTGCCCAGATTGATGTTCATCTGGTCCGGGTTCGACACGGCGCCGATGGTGGCCATGCACTCGCCGCGCACCACGCGAACCTCGCCCGAGGGCAGCTTCAGCTGGGCGTAGCCGCTGTCGCGGCCGACCAGCTGCAGGTAGGTGCCGGCCGAACGGGCGATCTGGCCACCCTTGCCCGGCTTCAGCTCGACGTTGTGGATGATCGAGCCGACCGGGATGTTCTTCAGCGGCATCGCGTTGCCGGGCTTCACGTCCGCGCGCTCGCCGGAGATCACGGTGTCGCCCACCTTCAGGCGCTGCGGCGCCAGGATGTACGACAGCGTGCCGTCGGCGTACTTGATGAGCGCGATGAAGGCCGTCCGGTTCGGATCGTACTCCAGACGCTCGACCGTCGCCGGGACGTCGAACTTGCGGCGCTTGAAGTCCACCAGGCGGTAGACGCGCTTGTGACCACCGCCCATGCGGCGGGCGGTGATGCGGCCGGTGTTGTTACGGCCGCCAGACTTGGTCAGACCCTCGGTGAGAGCCTTGACCGGCTTGCCCTTGTACAGCTCCGAGCGGTCGACGATGACCAGCTGGCGGAGCGACGGCGTAATCGGGCGGTATTGCTTCAGAGCCATCGGATCACACTCCCGCTCAGATGCCCGTGGTCACGTCGATCTTGTTCCCCTCGGCGAGGGTCACGACGGCCTTCTTGAAGTCCGAGCGACGACCTTCGATGCCGCGGAAACGCTTGGTCTTGCCCTTGGAGATGAGCGTGTTCACCGCCGTCACCTTGACGTTGAACAGGCCTTCCACGGCAGCCTTGATTTCCGGCTTCGAGGCGGAGAGCGGCACCCGGAAGGTCACCTGGTTGTGCTCCGACGCCATCGTCGACTTCTCGGTGATCACCGGCGCCAGGATGAGGTCGTACATCCGCTCGCGGCTCACCGCAGGTTTCGACTGCTTGCTCATTTCAGACGAGCCTCCAGCTGCTCGACCGCGTTGCGGGTCAGGACCAGCGTGTCGCGGCGAAGAATGTCGTAGACGTTGGCGCCCTGCTCCGGCAGCACGTCCACCAACGGAATGTTGCGCGAGGCCTTGACGAAGTTCTCGTCGAGGTTCGCACCGTCGATGAACAGCACCGAGGTCAGGCCCAGCTTGGCGAAGCGGGCGACGAGCTCCTTCGTCTTGTGCGACTCGGCGGTGGCCGTGTCGAGGACGATGAGCTTGCCGTCGGCGGCCTTGGCCGACAGGGCGGTCTTGAGCGCCAGCTTGCGGACCTTCTTGGTCAGGCCGTGCTCGTGCGAGCGGACGACCGGGCCGAAGATGGTCGCGCCGCCGCGGAACTGCGGCGAGCGGGTCGAACCCTGGCGGGCGCGGCCGGTGCCCTTCTGCTTGTACGGCTTCTTGGTGGTGCCGCGGATCTCGCTGATGCCCTTGGTCTTGTGGGTACCGGCGCGGCGCTTGGCCAGCTGCCAGTTGACCATGCGGTGCAGCAGGTCGCTGCGGACCTGGAGGCCGAAGATCTCGTCGGCGAGCTCGATCTCGCCCACGGCTTCGTTGTTCAGGTTCTTGATGGTGGCCTTCATCGATCTCACTCCTGCGCCGCGGCCGGGGCTTCACCCGCCGGGGCAGCCTTGATCGCCGCCGGGAACGGCAGGCCGTCCGGCTGCTTGCGCTTCACGGCGTCGCGGATCTTGACCCAGCCGCCTTCGCTGCCGGGGACCGCGCCCTTGACCAGGATGAGGCCGCGGGCCTCGTCGACCGAGACGACCTTCAGGTTCATCACGGTGACCGTCTCGTCGCCGAGGTGGCCGGCCATCTTCTTGTTCTTGAAGACCTTGCCGGGATCCTGGCGGTTACCGGTGGAGCCATGCGAACGGTGCGACACGGACACGCCGTGCGAAGCGCGCAGACCGCCGAAGTTCCAGCGCTTCATGGCGCCGGCGAACCCCTTACCGATGGAGGTGCCCTGCACGTCCACGAACTGGCCGGGGATGAAGTGGGCCACCGACAGCTCGGCACCGACCTCGATCAGCGCGTCGGGGGTGACGCGGAATTCGACCAGCTTGCGCTTCGGCTCGACGCGCGCCTTGGCGAAATGCCCGCGCATCGGCTGGGTCACGTTCTTCACCTTGATCGCGCCGGCGCCGAGCTGAACGGCGGTGTAGCCGTCCTTGTCCTCGGTGCGAACGGCGACGACCTGGCAGTTGTCCACTTTCAGCACAGTCACCGGAACGTGCTCGCCCTCATCCGTGAAGATGCGGGTCATGCCCAGCTTCTGTGCGATCAGACCGGATCGCATTCTTGTTGTCTCCTTGCCAGGGACATCCGTTGGTGGAGAGGTCCCTTAACGACTCAAAACCAGACTTAGAGCTTGATCTCGACGTCCACGCCGGCGGCGAGGTCGAGCTTCATCAGCGCGTCAACCGTCTGCGGGGTCGGGTCCACGATGTCCAGGAGCCGCTTGTGGGTGCGGATCTCGAACTGCTCGCGGGACTTCTTGTCCACATGCGGCGAACGGTTGACGGTGAACTTTTCGATCTGCGTCGGCAGCGGGATCGGGCCCCGCACGCGCGCGCCGGTCCGCTTGGCGGTGTTCACGATCTCGCTGGTCGACTGGTCGAGCACGCGATGATCGAACGCCTTCAGGCGAATACGGATGTTCTGACTATCCATGTCCAAACGTCCCTTACACAACGTGGCGGTGACGCCGAGCGCCAACCGAACCTTGAACCTTGACCGGCAGGCCGGCCGCGCGCTTCCGCCCCGGCCGACCCTGTCGGAGGATCCGGCGGCGGCGCGTCCGGCAATGCAGGAACCGATGACGAAAAAAGAACACCCCGCCGCGGGCTGCGCGGATCGGGATGTTTTTGGCCGGGTTCGCTTGGAACTCCAGCGCTTCTTCTTCGTATCGGGCTGCGTCTAGGCCGAACGTGCCTACCACCAACCCTCAAACCAGAGGCCGGATGTTTATGCCTTGGCGCACCGGCTGTCAACCGGAATTCCACCGAAAGTCACAAAAGCAGAAAGCCGCCGGCCCGAGGGCCGGCGGCTTCCACCTTACGGCCGGCTGGGCCGTTACTCGATGATCTTGGCAACCACGCCGGCGCCGACGGTGCGGCCACCCTCGCGGATGGCGAAGCGCAGCCCCTCGTCCATGGCGATCGGGGCGATCAGGTGCACCTCGATGGCGACGTTGTCGCCCGGCATCACCATCTCCGTGCCCTCCGGCAGAACCACCTGGCCGGTCACGTCCGTCGTGCGGAAGTAGAACTGCGGGCGGTAGTTCGAGAAGAACGGCGTGTGACGGCCACCCT
>NZ_JBOZRT010000046.1:0-10251 GCF_050789165.1 Azospirillum sp. | reverse complement strand
CCATCATGGTCGGCGGTCCCGACAAGGCGTTCGAGACGGTCCGGCCGCTGTTCGACAAGATGGGCAAGAACGTCACGCTGGTCGGCGGCAACGGCGACGGGCAGACGACGAAGGTGGCCAACCAGATCATCGTGGCGCTGACCATCGAGGCGGTCGGCGAGGCGCTGCTGTTCGCCTCCAAGGCCGGGGCCGACCCGGCCAAAGTGCGCCAGGCGCTGATGGGCGGCTTCGCCAGCTCGCGCATCCTGGAGGTGCACGGCGAGCGCATGGTCAAGCGCACCTTCGATCCGGGGTTCCGCATCGAGCTGCACCAGAAGGACCTCAATCTGGCGCTGTCGGGGGCGCGGGCCTTGGGTCTGTCGCTGCCGAACACCGCGACCTGCCAGGAGCTGTTCAACGCCTGCGCCGCGCACGGCGGCAAGGCGTGGGACCATTCCGCCATGGTGCGTGCCCTGGAGTTGCTCGGCGGGCACGAGATCGGGCAGAATCACCGCACACTCCAGGCGGCCGAGTAAGACTGCCGAGCAAAACCAACGAGAGGGCTGAGCCGTGACCGTCGCCGATCCGCGAACGCTGTTGACCGACATGTTCCGGGCCGCCGTGGACTCGGCGCAGCCCTCCCTGTGCGTGCCGCCGCACCTGCCCCCGCCGCCGAAGGGCCGCACCGTCGTGGTCGGCGCCGGCAAGGCGGCGGCGGCCATGGCGCGCGCGGTGGAGACCAATTGGAACGGGCCGCTCTCCGGCCTCGTGGTCACCCGCTACGGCCACCGCGTTCCGACCGAGCGGATCGAGGTGGTCGAGGCCTCGCACCCGGTGCCCGACGCCGCCGGCGAGACGGCCGCCCGGCGCATCCTGGAGATCGTCGGCGAGGTCGGGCCGGACGACCTGCTGCTCTGCCTGATCTCCGGCGGCGGCTCGGCGCTGCTGGCGCTGCCGGCGCCGGGGCTGACCATGGCCGACAAGCAGGCGGTGTCGAAAGCGCTGCTGAAGAGCGGCGCCACCATCACCGAGATGAACTGCGTGCGCAAACACCTCTCCGCCATCAAGGGCGGGCGGCTGGCCGCCGCGTCGCGGGCGCCGGTGGTGTCGCTCATCATCTCCGACGTGCCGGGCGACGATCTGTCGGTCATTGCCTCCGGCCCCACCGTGGCCGATCCCACCAGCTTCGCCGACGCGCTGGGCGTGCTGGACAAGTATGGCATCACGCCGCCCAAGCCGGTGCTCGACCACCTGCTGGCCGGCCGCGACGAGACCCCGAAGCCGGGCGACGCGCGCCTCGCCCGCACCCGGAACATCCTGGTCGCCACGCCGCAGATGGCGCTGGAGCGCGCCGCCGAGGTGGCGCGCGAGGCCGGCGTCACGCCGGTGATCCTCGGCAACGCGCTGGAGGGTGAATCGCGCGAGGTGGCGCTGGTGCACGCCGGCATCGCCCGGCAGGTCGCCGGCCACGGCCAGCCGGCCCCCGCCCCGTGCGTGCTGCTGTCCGGCGGCGAGACCACGGTGACCGTGCGCGGCCAGGGCCGCGGCGGTCGCAACGCGGAGTTCCTGCTGGCGCTGGCGGTGGCGCTGGACGGGCTGCCGGGCGTGCACGCGCTGGCCGCCGACACCGACGGCATCGACGGCACCGAGGACAACGCCGGCGCCCTGCTCGCCCCCGACACCCTGGCCCGCGCCGCCCAGCGCGGCGTCAAGGCCAAGGAGCGGCTGGCCGACAACGACGGCTACAGCTTCTTCCGCGCGCTCGACGACCTGCTGGTCACCGGCCCGACGCTGACCAACGTCAACGACTTCCGCGCCGTGCTGGTGACGGAACCCCTCCCTCCAAGGTCATAGCGGATAGTCCTACCCCTAAGCATGAGGCTCTAGTCGACTGGACGGGTTGTTGTCCAAGCTGAATGTTATGCACACTCGCATTCGGCGGACATGGAATACCGAGTTTGGCATGCCAACCCCGGTGCTTCGGTCGGGCACGCGACACAGTCAGAACAAAAAAAGCTCTATGCACCCGGGGGAGGAATCATATGCGGCACAACGGAGCGGGGAATCCCCCGCCGCGCAACGCGCGCTGGGTCCAGTTGCTGATCGGCGTGATCTGCATGTCGATGATCGCCAACCTCCAGTACGGCTGGACCCTGTTCGTCGAGCCCATCGAGGTCAAGCACGGCTGGGGCCGTGCGGCGATCCAGATCGCCTTCACCATCTTCGTGGTCACCGAGACGTGGCTGGTGCCGGTCGAGGGCTGGTTCGTCGATAGGTTCGGCCCGCGCATCGTCGTCCTCGTCGGCGGCGCCCTGTGCGCGCTCGCCTGGGCGATCAACTCGGTCGCGGACTCGCTTGGGCTGCTGTATCTGGGTGCCGCCATCGGCGGCATCGGCGCCGGCGGCGTGTACGGCACCTGCGTCGGCAACGCGCTGAAGTGGTTCCCGGACCGCCGCGGCCTCGCCGCCGGCCTGACCGCCGCCGGTTTCGGCGCGGGCTCCGCGCTGACCGTCGTGCCGATCGCCACCATGATCCAGACCTCGGGCTACGAGGCGACGTTCCTTGCCTTTGGCATCGGCCAGGGCGCGGTGGTCTTCCTGCTCGCCTGGTTCCTCGCCGAACCGAAGCACGGCGACGTGCCGGCCGCCGGCACGGCGCAGGTCGTGCAGAGCCGCACCAGCTACACGCCCACGCAGATGGTCAGGACGCCGGTGTTCTGGCTGATGTACCTGATCTTCGTGATGGTGGCGGGCGGCGGCCTGATGGCGACGGCGCAGCTCGGGCCCATCGCCAAGGACTTCCACCTCGACGGCGTGCCGGTCTCGATCCTGGGCCTGACGCTGCCGGCGCTGACCTTCGCGCTGTCCATCGACCGCGTGCTGAACGGCGTGACGCGCCCGTTCTTCGGCTGGGTGTCGGACAACATCGGCCGCGAGAACACGATGTTCATCGCCTTCGCGCTGGAGGCGGTGGGCATCGTGGCGCTCAGCGTCTACGGACGCGACCCGGTGGCGTTCGTCATCCTCACCGGTCTGGTGTTCTTCGCCTGGGGCGAGATCTACAGCCTGTTCCCGGCCTGCTGCGGCGACACCTTCGGTTCCCGGTTCGCCGCTTCCAACGCCGGGCTGCTGTACACCGCCAAAGGCACGGCGGCGCTGCTGGTGCCGTTCGCCAACGTCATCGCCGACGCCACGGGAAGCTGGATGGTGGTGTTCTACATCGCCGCCGCGATCAACGCATTGGCCGCGCTGCTCGCCCTCCTCGTGCTGAAACCGATGCGCGCGCGGCTGATCGGCGCGTCATCGCAGCCTGTGGCTGGCCGCTTAGGCGTCGCGGCCGAATAACAAAACAGCCCCTCTCCCTCGACGGGAGAGGGGCTTTTCAAATCACTCCCCGACCCGCAGCACGATCTTGCCGACGTGCTGGTTGCTCTCCATCAGGCGGTGCGCGTCGGCCGCGGCAGCCAGCGGGAAGGTCTCGCAGACCACAGGCTTCAGCCGGCCCTGCGCGATCAGCGGCCACACCGTTTCATGCAGCTGCGCCGCCAGCGCCTGCTTGTAGGCCAAGGGTCGAGCCCGGAGAGTCGAGCCGGTGAGTGTCAGCCGCTTGGTCATCACCGGGAACAGGTTGACCTCGGCCTTCGGGCTGCGCAAGAAGCCGATCACCACGTAGCGCCCCTCCACCGCCATGCAGTCGATGCTGCGCGCCAGGTAGTCGCCGCCGACGATGTCCAGCACCACGTCGGCGCCCTTCCCGCCCGTCTCCTCCTTCACCACCACGGCGAAGTCCTCGGCGGTGTAGTCGATGGCGCGGTCGGCGCCGAGGTTGCGGCAGGCCCGCACCTTGTCGGCGCCGCGCGCGGTGGTGAAGACCCGCGCCCCCAGCGCCTTCCCGAGTTGGATCGCCGTGGTGCCGATGCCCGAGGCGCCGCCATGCACCAGAAGCGTCTCGCCGGCCTGCAACCGCCCGCGCTCCACCACGTTGGACCAGACGGTGAAGAGCGTCTCCGGCAGCGCCGCCGCCTCGGCCATGGTCAGGCCCTCGGGTACCGGCAGGCACTGAGCGGCCGGGGCCGTGCAGTACTCGGCATAGCCGCCGCCGGCCAGCAGCGCGCAGACCGGGTCACCGACGCTCCACCCCGTCACGCCCGCGCCAACCGCGGCGATGCGGCCGGCGACCTCCAGGCCGGGAATGTCGGTGACGCCCGGCGGCGGGTCGTAGCGGCCCATCCGCTGCAGCACGTCCGGACGGTTCACCCCGGCGGCCAACACCGCGATCAGCACCTCGTCCGCCCCGACGGCTGGCACCGGACGCTGCACCGGGACCAGCACCTCCGGCGCTCCGGGCTTGCTCACCTCGACCACGGTCATCGACAACGGCAACGCCATGGCTCCTCCCCTTCCCTGTCCTGTGGTCAAAAAAATGGCCGTGCTGACAACAGCACGGCCAAAACCGAGGATTCCGCAAGAAGCGACAACTACAACTCGCCAGATACGGAGGGCACAGCACCCTCTGTCCATAAAAATATGGCACGTATTGGCGGCGGAATCCAAGCCCTATTTCTATGTTTCCACCATGCGGAAACTTAGAATTCTCACAAACAAAATGGCCGCGCGGCGAATGCCGCGCGGCCAAGTTTTGCAGGGAACCTCGCAAGGACGCAAAAATACTAACAACCCAGACAACTTACATGGGCAGGCGGCCTCCGAACTCCGCCGTGATGGCGGCGGCGGTGCGCTTGACCATCTCACCCAGGTCGCGGACCCGGGTGTCCTCGATCCGGCGCGTGGTGCCGGACAGCGAGACGGCGCCGACCACGGCGGTCGTCTCGTCGTAGATGGGGGCCGCCACGCAGCGCAGGCCGGACACCCGTTCCTCCTGGTCTATGGCGTAGCCGCGGGTGCGCACCAGGGTCAGCTCCTGCTTGAGCGCCGGCAGCGACGACACCGTGGTGCGCGTGAACTGGCGCATGCCGCGCTGCGAGAGGATCGTCTGGATCCGCGTCTCCGCCATGCCGGCCAGCAGCGCCTTGCCGACGGCCGAGCAGTGCAGCAGCGTGCGCTCCGCCACCGGCACCGTCGTCTGGACGGCGCGCGGGCCGGCGACACGGTGCAGGTAGATGGCCTCGCCGTTGTCCTCGACGGCGAGGTTCACCACCTCGCCGCTGTCCTCCATCAGGCGGCGCAGGCGCGGCCGGGCGACGTCGACCAGGCTGCGGGTGCGCAGGAAGTTGATGCCGGTCATGTAGGCCTGCAGCCCCACCGACCACCCGCGCTTGCCCTGGTCGAAGCGGACGTAGCGCTCCTCCTGCAGGGTGGTCAGCAGGCGGTGGGTGGTGGAGGGCGACAGGCCGGCCGCCTCGGCGACGGCGGTCAGGCTCATGGGCCCGCCGGCAGCGCCGAGGATCGACAGGATGTTGAGCGCGCGGGACAGCGATTGGACCAGCTGCCCCTTCACCGGCGTCTCTGCCGCGAGCGCTTGTGCTTTCATGATACCGTCCCTCCGGTCACGCGACGGGTTCGATCCGCGCCGCGGCGAACTTGAACTCGGGAATCTTGCCGAACGGGTCGAGCTTCGGGTTGGTCAGCACGTTGGCCGCCGCCTCGGCGTAGCAGAACGGGATGAACACCAGCCCGGTCGGAACGCCGTAGTCGGAGCGCGCCTTCAGCTCGATCACGCCGCGCCGGGTGGTGACCTTGACCATGTCGCCGCCCTTGGCGCCCATGCGGCGCAGGTCGGCCGGGCTCATGTAGGCCACCGCCTCCGGCTCGATGTCGTCCAGCACCTGGGCGCGGCGCGTCATCGATCCGGTGTGCCAGTGCTCCAGCTGGCGCCCGGTGGTGAGCACCATCGGGAACTCCTGGTCCGGCTCCTCGGCCGGCGGGATCACGTCGGCGGGCACCAGCCGGCCACGGCCGGTCGCCGTCGGGAAGCCGTCACCGAAGACGATCTCCTGGCCGGGGTCGTCCGGCGACAGGCTCGGGTAGGTGACGCTGCCCTCGCGTTCCAGGCGGTCCCAGGTGATGTTGTCGAGCGAGGGCATGGCGCCCTTCATCTCGTTGAACACGTCGCGCGGGTGCTCGTAGGTCCAGTCGAGGCCCAGGCCGCGGGCCAGCTCCCGGAGGATCCACAGGTCCTGGCGCGCCTCGCCCGGCGGCGGCAGCGCCTGACGGCCCAGCTGCACCTGGCGGTTGGTGTTGGTGACCGTGCCGTTCTTCTCCGGCCAGGCCGAGGCCGGCAGCACCACGTCGGCGTACTTCGCCGTCTCGGTGAGGAACAGGTCCTGCACCACCAGGTGCTCCAGCGTGGCCAGCGCCTCGCGGGCGTGTTCGACGTCCGGGTCGGACATCGCCGGGTTCTCGCCCATGACGTACATGCCGCGCACCTTGCCGGCGTGGATGGCGTCCATGGTCTCGACCACGGTCAGGCCGCGCTTGGTCTCCAGCTTGGTCTGCCAGAAGTCCTCGTAGAAGGCGTGCACCTTCGGGTCGTCCACCGGGCGGTAGTCCGGGTACATCATCGGGATGAGGCCGGCGTCGGAGGCGCCCTGCACGTTGTTCTGGCCGCGCAGCGGGTGCAGGCCCGTGCCCGGACGGCCGATGTGGCCGGTGACCAGCGACAGCGCGATCAGGCAGCGCACGTTGTCGGTGCCGTGGGTGTGCTGCGACACGCCCATGCCCCAGAAGATGATCGAGGCCTTGGAGGTGGCGTACAGCCGCGCCACCTCGCGCAGCGTCCCGGCGTCGATGCCGCACACCGGAGCCATCGCCTCCGGCGTGAAGGCGGCGACGTGCGCCTTCAGCTCCTCGAAGTCCTGGGTGTGCTCGGCCACGTACGTGGCGTCGTACAGCCCTTCGCCGATGATGACGTTCAGCATGGCGTTCAGCATCGGCACGTCGCGGCCGGGCTTGAACTGCATCATGTGGGTGGCGTGCCGGCGCATCGCGGTGCCGCGCGGGTCCATGATGACCAGCTTGGCGCCCTTCTTCACGGCGTTCTTGAAGAAGGTGGCGGCGACCGGGTGGTTCTCCGTCGGGTTGGAGCCGATCACCACGATGACCTCGGCGTCCTCGGCCGCCATGAACGGGGCGGTCACCGCGCCCGACCCGATGCCCTCGATCAGCGCCGCCACCGATGAGGCGTGGCAGAGCCGCGTGCAGTGGTCGACGTTGTTGGTGCCGAAGCCGGTGCGCACCAGCTTCTGGAACAGGTACGCCTCTTCGTTCGAGCCCTTGGCCGAGCCGAAGCCGGCCAGCGCCGAGCCGCCGTGCGTGTCGCGGATGCGCTTCAGGCCGCCCGACGCCAGTTCCAGGGCCTCCTCCCACGACGCCTCGCGGAAATGGGTCAGCGGGTTCGCCGGGTCGATGTCCACGTCGTGCTTGGACACGCCCTCGCGGCGGATCAGCGGCGTGGTCAGCCGGTGCGGGTGGTGGATGTAGTCGAAGCCGAAGCGGCCCTTGACGCACAGCCGGTTGTGGTTCGCCGGGCCGTCGCGGCCCTCCACCGACAGCAGCTTCTCGTCCTTGATGTTGTAGGTCAGCTGGCAGCCCACGCCGCAGTACGGGCAGACGCTGTCCACCTTGCGCTCGGGCGCCGCCTTGAAGACGCCGGTGTCCAGTTCGACCTGGGTCTTCGGCATCAGGGCGCCGGTCGGGCAGGCCTGCACGCACTCGCCGCAGGCGACGCAGGTGCTGTCGCCCATGGGGTCGTCGAAGTCGAAGACGATCTTCTCGTTGTGGCCGCGCAGCGCCATGCCGATCACGTCGTTGACCTGGACCTCGCGGCAGGCGCGGACGCACAGGTTGCACTGGATGCAGGCGTCGAGCTGCACCGCCATGGCGGGGTGGCTGAAGTCCTGGGAGGCCGGCTTGGCGCGGGTCGGGAAGCGGCTCTCGTTGACGCCGACCCTATCGGCCCAGTTCCAGAAGCGGGAGTCCGGGTCGTGCGCCTTGTCGCGCTCGGGCTGGTCGCCGACCAGCAGCTCGAACACCATCTTGCGGGCCTGCTTGGCCTTGTCGCTGGCGGTGCGGACGTACATGCCCGAGGTCGGCTTGCGCATGCAGGAGGCGGCCAGCACGCGCTCGCCCTCGACCTCCACCATGCAGGCGCGGCAGTTGCCGTCGGAGCGGTAGCCGGGCTGGTTGGAATGGCAGAGGTGCGGGATCTCGGTGCCGAGGCGCGTGGCGACCTGCCAGATGGTCTCGCCCGGCTGGGCCTCGACTTCCTTGCCGTCGAGGTGGAAATGGATGCGGCCGCTCATTGGGCGCCCTCCCGGTTCTTATCGTTGCTCACGGCGTTGTTCAGACGGCCGCGGAAGTGCTTCAGCGCGCTTTTCAGCGGGTTCATGGCGGCCTGGCCGAGGCCGCAGATCGAGGCGCTGCCCATCACCGCAGCCAGCTCGTCGAGCAGCGGCTCGTCCCACACCGGGCGCTTGATCAGCGACACCGCCTTCTCGGTGCCGACGCGGCACGGCGTGCACTGGCCGCAGCTCTCGTCCTCGAAGAAGGACAGCAGGTTCAGCACGACCTGGCGCATGTCGTCCTGGTCCGACAGCACCACCACCGCGGCCGAGCCGATGAAGCAGCCGTGCTGCTCCAGCGTGCCAAAGTCGAGCGGGATGTCGTCCATGCTGGCCGGCAGGATGCCGCCCGAGGCGCCGCCCGGCAGGTAGCCGGTGAAGCTGTGCCCCTCGGCCATGCCGCCGCAGTACTCCTCGATCAGCTCGCGGATGGAGATGCCGGCGGGGGCGAGCTTGACGCCCGGGTCCTTGACGTGGCCGGAGACCGAGTAGCTGCGCAGGCCGGTGCGGCCGTTGCGGCCGAAGCTGCCCCACCACTCCGAGCCCTTCTCGATGATGTCGCGGATCCAGAACAGCGTCTCGACGTTGTTGATCAGCGTCGGCCGGCCGAAGAGGCCGACCACCGAGGGGAACGGCGGCTTGTGTCGCGGCAGGCCGCGCTTGCCCTCGATGCTCTCCAGCATCGCGGACTCCTCGCCGCAGATGTAGGCGCCGGCGCCGCGGCGCAGGTGGATGCGGGTGTGCCGCGCCAGCCCGGCGGCCTCGACCACGGCGATCTCACGGGCCAGGATCTCGCGGCACTGCGGGTACTCGTCGCGCAGGTAGATGTAGACGTCCGTCGCCTCCACCACCCAGGCGCCGATCAGCATGCCCTCAAGGAAGCGGTGCGGGTCGTTCTCCAGGTGGAAGCGGTCCTTGAAAGTGCCGGGCTCGCCCTCGTCGCCGTTGACCGCCATCAGGCGCGGGCCGGCCTCGTGCCGCACGAAGCGCCACTTGCGCCCCGTCGGGAAGCCGGCGCCGCCGAGGCCGCGCAGGTTGGCGCCTTCCAGGCGGTGCAGGATGTCCTCGACGTCGCGACGGCCGTCCAGGCAGTCGCTCAGCAGCGTGTATCCGCCGCCGGCGCGGTAGGCGTCGAACCCGGTGTACGCCGGGATGTGCGGGTGGGTGTCGCCGCTCTCCACCGCCTTGACCACGCTGTCGACCGTGGCGTTCTCGTGCAGCGCGTGGCCGATGGCGACCGCCGGGGCGTTGTGGCAGGCGCCCATGCAGGGCGCGCGCACCACGCGCACCTCCGAACCGAGCGCCGCCGGCAGGTCTTCCAGCAGCTTCTCGCCGCCAGCCATGCAGCAGGACAGGCTGTCGCACACCCGCACGGTAACCGGCGGCGGCGCCTCTTCGCCGTCCATGACGATGTCGAAGTGGGCGTAGAAGGAGGCCACCTCGTACACCTCGACCAGGGAGAGGCGCATCTCCTGCGCCAGCGCCGCGAGGTGGCGGGCGTGCAGCCCGTGGTAGGTGTCCTGCAGCAGGTGCAGGTGCTCGATCAGCAGGTCGCGCTGGCGGGAGCGGTCGCCGAGCAGCGCCTGCACCTCGGCCAGGGCCGCCGGATCGACCTGCCGCCCCTTGGGCTGCGGCCGCGTGTTCCGGCGCCCGGCGCCGGGGTGGATGGCTCGCTTCTTGGGCGCCATGACCGTATCCATACCCGTTCCCTCAGTTTTTTTGTGGTTCCCCGGTGCGGCGCGTCGCGCGCACCGGGTCCCTTAGCGATATTATCCTGATTTACTCGGCGGCCTACTCTGCGGCCATGCGCGGGATGCGGCCGAGCGCCCCGCCGTCGCGGACCGCGGCGATGCGCCGGTCGTCGAAACCCAGCACGTCGCGCAGGATCTCGTCGGTGTGCTCGCCCAGCAGCGGCGAGCGCGTCACCTCGGTCGGGCTGTCCGACAGCTTGATCGGGTTGCCCACCGTCAGGT
>NZ_JBOZRT010000045.1:0-77919 GCF_050789165.1 Azospirillum sp. | reverse complement strand
CCGGGGAGAGGGTGGCGCCGGAGGCGCCGGGTGAGGGGGTTCGCGGGGGACCGGAAACGTCCGCATTGCCGGACCCCCTCACCCCGGCCCTCTCCCCAGGGGGGAGAGGGGGATTGGCGTGCACGTCGTTCATGACAGCCACCGCTTGCGCCGCTTGTAGTGCTTGATGTCGCGGTAGCTCCTGGCCCCGCCCTCGTGGCCGCCGAGGCCCAGGTAGAACTCGCGCACGTCCTGGTCGCGGGTCAGCCGCTCGACCGGGCCGTCGATGACGATGCGCCCGGTCTCCATGATGTAGCCGTAAGAGGCCACCGCGAAGGCCACCGCGGCGTTCTGCTCGACCAGCAGCATGGACACGCGCTGCTCGGCGTTGATGCGGGCGATGATGGCGAAGATCTCCTCGACCAGCTTGGGGCTCAGCCCCAGCGACGGCTCGTCCAGCAGGATCAGCTGCGGCTCGGCCACCAGGGCGCGGCCGATGGCGAGCATCTGCTGCTCGCCCCCCGACAGGTAGCCGGCCCGCACCCCGCGCCGCGTGTGCAGGTTGGGGAAGTACTCGTAGACGAGGTCGAAGCGTGCCGCCGCGCCGCCGCCGCTGCGGGCGCCGTTGCGGGCATAGGTGGCGGCGGTCAGGTTCTCCTCGACGGTCAGCTCGTCGAAGATGCGCCGGCCCTCCATGACGTGGAACAGGCCGGCGCGCACCAGTTCGTGCGGGCGCCGGGTGGCGGTCTCGGTCCCGGCGAAGCGGATGTGGCCGGCGCTGACCGCGCCGTTCTCCAGGTCCAGCAGGTTGGAGATCGCCTTCAGCGTCGTCGATTTGCCCGCCCCGTTGGAGCCCAGGAGGGCGACGATCTCCCCCCTCGGCACCGCCAGCGACAGGCCGCGGAGCACCTGGATGGTCTTCTTGTAGATGACCTCGATGTTGTTGACCTCGAGGATCGGCTCCGCGGCCATGGCCTTACTGCTCCAGCTTGATCCAGTCGGAGGCCGGGACCATCAGCTTCTTCTGCACGTCGGCCTTGTAGATGCGCCCCACCGGGATCGAGTTGCCGGGCACCGAGATCGGAACGCCGATGATGCCGCCGGTGTCGAAGTCCTTGATGGAGTTCAGCGCCGCCTTGAGGGTCTTGCCGTTGAGCGGCTCGCCCTTGTCCAGCGTGCGCTTGGTCGCCTCGACCATCAGCATGGCGGTCAGGAAGCCCTGCATGTACGGCGTCGACTGGTATTCCGGCCGCATCTGCCGGATCTTCGCCAGCATCGGCGCGTTGCCGTCCTCGTCGTAGTAATAGCGGTACGGCATCACGCCCATGAAGCCGTCGGCCAGCTCGCCCATCTTCTGGACCATGGAGTTGTCCATGCTCCAGAACGTGCCCATGAACTTGCTGGTCATGCCCATCTGCTTGGCCTGGGCGATGAACTCCGGGATCGGCGCCATCACGTAGCCGTGGAAGATGGTGTAGTCCGGCGCCGAGCGGCGCAGCTTCAGCACCTCGGTGGAGACGTCGACGCTGCCCGGCGGGGTGACGATCTTCTCGACCACCTTCAGGCCCAGCTCGACCGCCTTCTTCTCCGAGGTGGCGATGGGGTCGCGGCCGAACTCGGTGTCGGAGTTGACGAAGGCGACCTTGGCGCCCGGCTTCTCCTTGGCGATGTAGCGCAGCAGGATGCCGAACATCTCCGTGTAGTCCGGGCCGGCCATGAACTGCAGCGGATACTTCTTGGGGTCGTTCAGCTCGGTCGCGAAGGAGGCGCCGGCCATGATCATCTGGCCGTTGCGCTCCAGCTCGGGGTTGATGGTCTTGGAGAAGGCGGTGGAGTCGCCGTAGTAGAGGTTCGGCTTGTCGGCGGCGACGATCTTGTTGAACACCGCGACCGAGGCATCGACCTTGTAGGCGGTGTCCTCGAAGGCGAAGCGCACCTTGCGGCCTTTGATGCCGCCGGCGTCGTTGACGATCTTCAGGTAGTCGGTGATGCCCGCCTGGATGCCGATCCCGGCGAAGGCGAACACGCCGGTCATCGGGATGGAGCCGCCCAGCACGATGTCGTCGGCGGCTTTGGCGGGAACCGCCGCCGCCATGCCGGCCGCGAGTGCCAGCGCACCCAGCCCGTGTCTCGAAAGCCTCAGCATCTCCGTGATCCTCCCCTTATCGTTAGGTTTTGAACGGCCACAGGTGGAAGAAGCGCCGGGTGCGCCGCCACATCTCGGTCAGGCCCTGCGGCTCGAAGACCAGGAAGCCGACGATCAGCGCGCCGAACACCACCGTGCGCACCGGGGACAGCACCACCGCCGCCTCAGGCCAGAACGGGCTGACCACCCCGACGCCGAGCTTCAGCAGCTCCGGCACCAGCGTCATGAACACGGCGCCCAGGATGCCGCCGAGGATCGTCCCCATGCCGCCGACGATGATCGCCGCCAGGAAGAAGATCGACATCAGCAGCGGGAAGCTCTCCGGCGTCACCACGCGGAAGAAGTAGGCCCACAGGCCCCCGGCCACGCCCGCGTAGAAGGACGACAGCGCGAAGCTGGTGAGCTTGGTCCGCAAGAGCGGGATGCCCAGCACCTCGGCCGAGATGTCGCGGTCGCGCACGGCGATGAAGGCGCGCCCGACCCGGGTGCGGAACAGGTTGGCGGCGCCCAGCAGCATCAGCACGGCCAGCGGCACGATCACCCAGTACAGCTTGAACGGCGTGTCGAGGTCGATGCCGAACAGCCGCGCCGGCGGCACGTTGATGCCGCTTACCCCCTTCGTCACGCCCGTCCAGTTGGCGAAGACGAAGGTGAGGATGAACGACGCGGCGATGGTGGAGATGGCGAGATACAACCCCTTCACCCGCAGGCTGGGGATGCCGAACACCATGCCGACCGCCGCCGCCGTGCACCCGCCCAGCAGCAGGTTGAGCAGGAACGGCGTGCCCAGCCGCGCCTCCAGCACCGCCACCGTGTAGGCGCCCACCCCCATGAACGCCGCTTGGCCCAAGCTCACCAGCCCGGTGTAGCCGGTGAGGATGTTCAGGCCCGTCGCGCTGATCACGTTGATGGCGGCGAGGCAGGCCAGATAGGCCCAGTACTGGTTGACCGCGAACGGGAACGCCGCCAGCGCCAGCAGCAGCAGGGCGAACCACGCGCGCTGCACCGCGCTGTCGAACAGCGCCTCGTCGGCGGCGTAGCTCTCTTTGGCGGAGGCGATGCGCATGCCCTACAGCCTCTCGATCTCGTGGGTGCCGAACAGGCCGTAGGGGCGCACCATCAGCACCGCGATCAGCAGCGTGAAGGTGGCGAGCAGCTTGTACTCGCCGCCGAGGTAGATGCCGGCCAGCGCCTCGATCAGCCCGATCAGCAGCCCGCCGACCAGCGCGCCCGGCACGCTGTCCAGCCCGCCGACGATGACCACCACCAGCACCGACAGCCCGAACACCCCCATGGTCGAGGAGATGCCGCCGATGGAGCCCACCAGGATGCCCGCCCCCGCGGCGACCATGCAGGCCACCACCCAGGCCAGCGAGAACACCCCCGGCACGTTGATGCCCATGGAATAGGCCGCCGCCTGGTCGTTGGCCGTGGCGCGCAACGCGACGCCGCCGCGCCAGAAGCGGAACAGCAGCACGAACACGGCGATCACCACGGCGGCGACCACGAAGGAGGTGGCGATCTTCGGCGCCAGGAACGCGTCGCCGATGAAGACGGGGGCGTTCGGCATGAACTCCGGCAGGCGGTGCGGGTCGGCGGTCCAGACGATCTCGACGATGCCGATGAGGACGCTGCCCAGCCCGACCGTGACCATGAAGACGGAGATCGGGCTCTCGCCCAGCATCGGCCGGATCACCGTGCGCTCGACCACCGCGCCGAACAGCCCGGCGACGGCCAGCGCCCCCAGCGCCGCCGCCCACCACGGCAGCGCCCAGCCCGCGGCCAGCCCGAAGAAGGCGTAGGCGCCCAGCATCAGGATCTCGCCGATGGCGAGGTTCACCACGCGGGTCGCCTTGTAGATGACGACGAAGGCCAGCGCGGTCAGCGCGTACAGCCCCCCCGTGCCCAGGCCGGCGAGGCTGACCTCGAACAGGAGGAGCCAGTCGATGTCCATCAGGCCACCTCAATGGAGGCGGGAGCCCCCTCCCCATCCCTCCCCCGCTGCGCGGTGGAGGGGGCAGAGCGGCGGCAGTCCCCTCTCCCGCGCAGCGGGGGAGGGTCAGGGAGGGGGCAATCGACCCATGTCATCACGCCACCTTCCGCGCGTCGGCGCCCAGCTTCGCCCGCAGGTCGTCCACATTGCCGGACCCGAGGTACGCCGCCGCCACCTGCGGGTCGGCCTGCACGTCGCGCGGCAGCCCTTGCGCGATCACCTGCCCGAAGTTCAGCACCACCACATGGTCGGAGATGTCCATGACCATGCCCATGTCGTGCTCGACCATCAGCACGGTGACGCCCCATTCCTCGCGCACGT
Source organism: Azospirillum sp. (assembly GCF_050789165.1). Lineage (NCBI taxonomy): Bacteria > Pseudomonadati > Pseudomonadota > Alphaproteobacteria > Rhodospirillales > Azospirillaceae > Azospirillum > Azospirillum sp. Next base: position 73,480 of record NZ_JBOZRT010000045.1, on the reverse strand, counting down.
CGAGGATGAAGCGGGCCATGTCCTCGGTCTCCTCGCGGTTCATGCCGGCGACCGGCTCGTCCAGCATCAGCACCTTCGGCCGCATGGCCAGGGCGCGGGCCAGCTCGACCCGCTTCTGCAGCCCGTAGGGCAGGGAGCCCACGGGGGCCTTGCGGATGTGGTCGATCTCCAGGAAGTCGATGATCCGCTCCTCGACGTCGCGGCGCAGCTCCATCTCCTCGCGCCGGGCGCGGCCGAGGTAGAACAGCGCGTCCAGGACGCCGGTCTTCATGTGCGCGTGGCGGCCGAGCTTGATGTTGTCCAGCACGGTCATGCCGCGGAACAGCGCGATGTTCTGGAAGGTGCGGGCGAGGCCGAGCTTGGCGCGCTTCGGCGGCGCCAGCCGCTCGATGCTCCGCCCCTCGAAGCGCACCGAGCCCTGCGGCCGGTAGAAGCCGGAGATCGAGTTGAACAGCGAGGTCTTGCCCGCCCCGTTCGGCCCGATGACCGAGGTGATGGAGCCGCGCGCCACCGGGAACGTCACGCCGCTCAAGGCCCGCACGCCGCCGAAGGCGAGGGTGAGATCGCTCACCTCCAGGATCGGCGCGCCGTCATCGGCCATCGAATCGCGCCCCCCGCTTCTCGAAGAACGCGGCGATGCCCTCGCGGAAGTCGGCGGTGCCGGCGAGCGCCGCGAAGCTCTCCTCCTCGGCGGCGAGCTGGTCGGCGAATCCCGCCGTGCCGGAGCGGTACAGCAGCCCCTTGATCCGCCCGAACGCCGCCGTCGGGCCGTTCGCCAGCCGCAGGGCCAGCGCGTCGGTTTCCGCCGCCAGCCCGGCCGCCGGCACCACCCGGTTGACCAGCCCGAGGCGCAACGCCTCCGCCGCGTCGATGGTCTCGGCCAGCAGCGCGATCTCCATGGCCTTGCGCAGGCCGACGAGGCGGGGGAGGGTGTAGCTGCCGGACCCGTCCGGCGAGGCGCCGATGCGGGCGTAGGCGAGGGTGAACTTGGCGTCGTCGGCGGCGATGCACAGGTCGGTCGCCAGAGCGAGACTCATGCCCGCCCCGGCCACCGGACCGTGCACCGAGGCGAGCACCGGGAGCGGCAGCCGTTGCATCAGCCGCAGCGCCTCGTGCAGCGGGCCGATGATGGCGCGGGCGGTGTCGGCGCCGTGCTCCGGGTCGGCGCGGAAGCGGCCGAGGTCGCCCCCGGCCATGAAGCCGCGGCCATTGCCGGAGATCACCAGCACGCGGGCTTCCGCGTCGTCGGCGACGGCGCGCACGGCGGCCAGGAAGGCCTGCGCGGTTGCCTCGTCGAGCGCGTTGAGGACGGTCGGCCGGTTCAGCCGCAGCCGCGCAACGGCGCCGTCGCGGTCCAGCAGGACCGGCGCGCTGTCGTTGGACACTCTTTCCTCCCTGTTCCCATTCTGTCCGCTTCGCGGATTGTGGGCTTATCCGACAAAGCTAAGGGGCCGGGAGGAAGATTGTCAATACGGCGGGGGTGGAGGCCAGGGCGATCGCCTCAAAGCCCCTCTCCCTCAAGGGGAGAGGGGCTTTCAAGCGATTGCCTTGAAATGGGTTGGGCCTACTCCGGCTCCTCCTCCGCCGACTTGCCGGTGCCGGCCGGACCCAGCGGCGGCGTGCCGCGCTTCAGGCCGCGCCTCAGGATGGTCTCCCAGGCCTCGTCGGCGGTGTCGACGATCTCGAAGCGGTCGAGGTCGATGGGGCTGATCATGCCGTGGCGGGACAGCGCGTCGAAGTTGACGATCTCGTTCCAGAACGCCTTGCCGACCAGCACGATGGGCAGTCGGGTCGCCTTGTTGGTGTTCTGCAGGTTGAGGATCTCGAAGCACTCGTCCAGCGTGCCGAAGCCGCCGGGGAAGACCGCCAGCGCGTTGGCGCGCATCGCCAGATGCATCTTGCGGATGGCGAAGTAATGGAAGCGGAAGGTGAGGTCCGGCGTGCTGTAGGGGTTCGGGTGCTCCTCGAACGGCAGCACGATGTTGTAGCCGATGCTGGGCGCCCCGGCCTCGGCCGCGCCGCGGTTGGCGGCCTCCATCAGGCCCGGCCCGCCGCCGGTGGCGATGACGTTGTCGCGCAGCCCGTTCCCGTCCGGGGCCAGCGCGCCGCCCTTCTCCGAGACGAGGCGGGCGAAGCGCCGCGCCTCCTCGTACCAGGCGACCTGGTCGGTGCGCATCTCGGCCAGCCGCGTCTCCTCCGGCGTGCGGGCGTTGGCGCGCAGCTCCGCCGCCTTCTCGGGCGAGGGCACGCGGGCGCTGCCGAACACGACGATGGTGGATCGCACGCCCCAGGCCTGCAGGATCTCCTCCGGCTTGGAGTATTCCAGCATGAAGCGCACGCCGCGCATCGACGGGCTCAGCAGGAAGTCGCGGTCTTCGAAGGCGAGGCGGAAACTGCTCGAATGATGGTTCGGTTGGGTGCTGTCAGGCATTCTTGTCCTTTGCGGCGGCTCGGCGCTTCTGCGCGGGACCGCCCCGGCCGCGGGGCCGGGGCGTCCTCGGGTGCCGCCCGTCAGTTCACGGGTGTCAGCGCTGGGCCAGCGGCACGACGGACCGCGGCGTGGCGCCGGTGTAGAGCTGGCGCGGGCGGCCGATCTTCTGCTGCGGGTCCTCGATCATCTCCTTCCACTGCGAGATCCAGCCGACGGTGCGCGCCAGCGCGAACAGCACGGTGAACATGCTGGTCGGGAAGCCCATCGCCTTCAGGATGATGCCCGAGTAGAAATCGACGTTCGGGTACAGCTTCTTCTCGACGAAGTACTCGTCCTCCAGCGCGATCTTCTCCAGCTTCATGGCGATGTCGAGCAGCGGCTCGTCCTTGATGCCCAGCTCGCCGAGCACCTCGTAGCACAGCTCGCGCATGATCTTGGCGCGCGGGTCGTAGTTCTTGTAGACGCGGTGGCCGAAGCCCATCAGGCGGAACGGATCGTTCTTGTCCTTGGCGCGGCGGACGAACTCCGGGATGCGGTCGGCCGAGCCGATCTCCTCCAGCATCTTCAGCACCGCCTCGTTGGCGCCGCCGTGCGCCGGGCCCCACAGCGCGGTGATGCCGGACGCGATGCAGGCGAACGGGTTGGCGTGCGACGAGCCGGCGAGGCGCACCGTCGAGGTGGACGCGTTCTGCTCGTGGTCGGCGTGCAGGATGAGGATCTTGTCCAGCGCCTTCGCCAGGGTCGGGTTGACCTTGTACGGCTCGAACGGCGTGGCGAAGGTCATGTACAGGAAGTTCTCGGCGTAGCCGAGGTCGTTGCGCGGGTACATGAACGGCTGCCCGACCGAATACTTGTAGGCCATGGCGGCCATGGTCGGGATCTTGGCGATCAGCCGGTGCGACGTGATCATCCGGTGCAGCGGATTGGTGAAGTCGGTCGAGTCGTGGTAGAACGCCGACAGGGCGCCGGCGACGCCGCACATCACCGCCATCGGGTGCGCGTCGCGGCGGAAGCCGCTGTAGAAGCGGATCAGCTGCTCGTGCACCATGGTGTGGTAGGTGATGGTGCGCTCGAAGTCAGCCTTCTGCTGGGCGTCCGGCAGCTCGCCGTTCAACAGCAGGTAGCAGACCTCAAGATAGTCGCAGTGCTCCGCCAGGTCCTGGATCGGGTAGCCGCGGTGCAGCAGCACGCCCTCGTCGCCGTCGATGTAGGTGATGGCGGACTCGCAGCTGGCCGTCGAGGTGAAGCCGGGATCGAAGGTGAAGTAGCCGGATTCGGCGTAGAGCTTGCGGATGTCGATGGTCCGCGGGCCGGTCGAGCCCTCGAGCAGGGGCAATTTGAACGTGCGTCCGGTGGTGTCGTCGGTCACCGTCACGGTGCCGACCTGTCGGACGGGGGTGTGCCCCGGCATCGTGGTCTTGGGGTCCATGCGTCGCTCCTGCCGTGTTTGCAGTTATGGTTGTCCGGCCCTTGAGGTGACGTGTGCGCACCGCACCATCCCGTCAATGGCGTACTGCGGATTCTCACGCCAGGGAGTCGAGCGTCAAGCCATTCAGCGGGGTGGCCGGTGTGCGCCCGCCCACAATGTCGGCCACCGCCCGCGCGGCGCCCGCGGCCAGGGTGAAACCCAGCGCCCCGTGCCCGACGTTGAGGAACAGGTTGTCCAGCGGCGAACGGCCGAGGATCGGCGTGCCGCGCGGCGTCGCCGGCCGCAGCCCGGCCCAGGGCGAGGCGTCGGCGTAGTCCCCCGCCTCCGGGAAGGTGGCCCGCGCCCGCTCCACCAGCAGGGCGAGGCGGGTGCGGTCGATGCTCTCGTCGTGCCCGGCGAGGTCGGCGATGCCGGCGGCGCGCAGCCGGTCGCCGAGGCGGGCGTAGACGATCTTGTGCAGGGAATCGGTGACGCTCACCCGCGGCGCCGCATCGTCCCGGCCGATCGGCACGGTGATGCTGTAGCCCTTCAGCGGGTAGATCGGCACGTCGAACCCGAGCGAGCGGGCGAGGTGCCGGCTCCCCACGCCGAGCGCCAGCACGACGGCGTCGGCCTCCACCGGGCCCTTGTCGGTCCGCACCGCCCTGACCCGCTTGCCGGCCACCTCCAGCCCCTGGATCGCCGTGTTGAAGCGGAACTCCGAGCCCGGTGCGCGGCGCTCGATCCGCTCGGCCAGCTCGTCGCAGAAGCGCTTGCAGTCGCCGGCCGAATCCGAACGGGTGAAGACGCCGCCGACGAGGCGGTCGCGCACGTGGTGCAGCGCCGGTTCCACGGCGAGGCAACCCTCGGCGTCCAGCAGGTCCTGCTCGCAGCCCAGCGTCTTCTGGAATTCCAGCTGGGCGCGGGCGCCGGACAGGCTCTCGGCGTCGGAATAGACCACCAGCTTGCCGGCGTGGGCGTGGTGGAAGGCGATGGCCTCGCGCCGCAGCAGGTCGTCCAGCACCCGGCGGCTGTAGAAGGACAGGGTGAGCAGCCGCACCGTGGTCTCGGCCGCCTGCTGCTTGGTGCACGCCGCCAGGAAGCGCGCGCACCACGCCCACAGCTGCGGGTCGAGCTGCGGGTAGAGGCGCAGCGGCGACTCCCGCTCCAGGATCAGCGCCGGCAGCTTGGCGATCACCGAGGGCGCGGCAAGCGGTGCCACGTAGGAGAAGCTGAGCTGGGCGCCGTTGGCGCGGCTGGCCCCGGCCGCCGGGCCGTCGCCGCGGTCGATGACCACCACCTCGTGCCCGTCGTCGGCGAGGCACCACGCGGTGGTCAGCCCGACCACCCCGGCGCCGAGGACCGCGACCCTCACGCCCGCCCCCCGGCCGGCACCGCCACCGTGCGCCCTCCGTCGCGCCGCCGCAGCTGCGCCAGCACCACCAGCGCCAGCAGCCCCAGCGCCGGCAGGAACAGCCAGTGCTTGGCCGGGCGCACCGTGGCGACCTCGGCGCCGAGCAGCACGTTGTCCAGCTCGATCCCCAGCTTGTCGGCGGTGCTGCCGAAGCGCACGTCGTCCACGGTGACCTTGCCGCCGTCGTCGAGCAGGCGCACGCCCGCCTTCTGCAGCCGCGCCTCGCCCGGCCCGGCGGGGCCGAGCGGCAGCACGACCACCTTCTCGATGGTGCGGCCGGCGCGGTTCTCGCCCTGCACCCGCACCCGCAGGTCGCCGCCGTCCGGCACCCGCCCGGCCAGCTCCAGCACGCGGGCCGGCGGCACCGCCTCGAAGGGCGGGTAGAGCATGTCCATCCAGAAGCCGGGGCGGAACAGCGTGAAGCAGACCAGCAGCAGCGCCACGCTCTCGTACCAGCGGCTGCGCACGATGAACCAGTTCTGCGTCGCCGCCACGAACAGCAGCATGGCCAGCAGCGCGCTGGCGCACACCAGCACCGCGTACGCCACGTTGTCGACGCCGATCATCAGCAGCTCGGTGTTGAAGATGAAGATGAACGGCAGCAGGCCGGTGCGGATCTCGTAGCGGAAGCCCTGGATGCCGGTCTTCACCGGGTCGGCGCCGGAGATGGCGGCGGCGGCGTAGGCGGCCAGCCCGACCGGCGGCGTCACGTCGGCCATCAGCCCGAAGTAGAAGACGAACATGTGGACGGCGACCAGCGGCACCGCGAGGTCGTTCTGCGCCGCCAGCTCGACGATCACCGGCGCCATCAGCGTCGCCACCACCACGTAGCTGGCGGTGGTCGGCATGCCCATGCCGAGGATGATGCAGATCAGCGCGGTCAGCAGCAGCATGGCGATCAGGTTGCCGCCGGACAGGAAGTCCACCAGCTCGGTCATGACGAGGCCGATGCCGGTCAGCGACACGGTGCCGACGATGATGCCGGCGGTCGCCGTGGCGATGGCGACGCCGGTCATGTTGCGCGCGCCCGAGATCATGCCGTCCAGCAGCTCGGCGAGGCCCTGGCGCAGCGCCGGTCCCGCCGCCTCGCCGCGGAACAGCGCCACCAGCGGGCGCTGGGTGGCGACGATGACGACCAGGAAGGCGGTTCCCCAGAAGGCCGACAGGCCGGGCGACATGCCCTCGACGATCAGGCACCAGATCAGCACCACCACCGGCAGCGCGAAGTGCAGCCCCGTCCGCGCCGTCTCGCCGAAGCCGGGCAGGCGGACGAGGTCCTTGGTGGGGTCGTCCAGCTCCAGCTCCGGGAAGCGCGCCTTGTAGGCGAGCAGGCCGAGGTAGGCGGCGCCCGCCGCCACCGCCAGGATGGGGGCCGCGGCGTCGCCGAAGACGTCCTTGGTCCAGCCGATGCCCCAGTACACCGCGCCGCCCAGGATGATCAGGCCGCACAGCGTCATCAGCGTGGTGGCGAACCCGGCGAGGCGCGAGCGCGTGCGCCGGCGCGGCAGGCCCTTCAGGCCCATCTTCGCCGCCTCGATATCGACGATGTAGAACAGCGCGATATAGGTGATGATCGCCGGCAGGAAGGCGTGCTTCACCACCTGCGCGTAGGAGATGCCGACGTACTCCGCGATCAGGAAGGCGGCGGCGCCCATCACCGGCGGCATGATCTGGCCGTTGACGCCGGCCGCGCATTCGATGGCGCCGGCCTTCACCGGGTGGTAGCCGACGCGCTTCATCAGCGGGATGGTGAAGGTGCCGGTGGTCACCACGTTGGCGATGGACGAGCCGGAGATCATGCCGGTCAGCCCCGACGACACCACCCCCGCCTTGGCCGGCCCGCCGCGCATGTGGCCCAGGAGCGCGAAGCTCAGCTGGATGAAGTAGTTGCCGGCCCCCGCCTTCTCCAGCAGCGACCCGAACAGCACGAACAGGAAGACGAAGCTGGTGGAGACGCCCAGCGCCACGCCGAACACGCCCTCGGTGGTCAGCCAGTACTGCGACGTGGCGCGGGCGATGCTCGCCCCCTTGTGCGAGATCATGCCGGGCAGCAGCGGCCCGGCGAAGGCGTAGCCCATCATCAGCACCGCGATGACGGTCAGCGCCGGCCCGACGGCGCGCCGCGCGCACTCCAGCAGCAGCACGACGCCGACGACCGCGACGACCAGGTCCGGCGTGGTCGGCAGTCCCGGCCGCAGCGCCAGCTCGCGGTAGAAGATGTAGAGATAGGCGGCGCAGAAGGCGCCCACGCCGGCCAGCGCCCAGTCGGCGGCGGGCACGTAGGCGCGCGGGCTGCGCCGGAACGCCGGGAAGGTGGTGAAGGTCAGGAACACCGCGAAGGCGAGGTGGATGGCGCGCGCCTGGGTGTCGTTGAGGATCAGGACGTTCAGCGCGAACGGCAGCGGCGAGGCGTACCACAGCTGGAACAGCGTCCACGCCAGCGCCACGGCGCCCAGCGCCACGGCGACCGGCCGCGCCGGCTTGCGGCCGCCGATGTCGGCCTCCTCGACCATGGTCTCGAGCGCGGTGCGGTCGAACTCCGGCGCGTCGGCGGGGTGGGGCATTCGGGCCTCGGGATCATGGGATCAAAGCCCCTCCCCCCTTGCGGGGGAGGGGTTGGGGAGAGGGGGATAGCCGCCGGCAGGCGGCGGACGAGTCTTGGATGCCGGCCTCCGGCCGGAACGACCCTCTCCCCAACCCCTCTCCCGTGAAGGGAGAGGGGCTCAGGGATGTTACATCCACCCCTTCTCCTTGTAGTACTTCACCGCGCCGTCGTGCAGCGGCGCCGAAAGCCCGGCCTTGACCATCTGCTTCGGGTCCAGGTTGGCGAACGCCGGGTGCAGCTTCTTGAACTCCTCGAGGTTGTCGAACACCGCCTTGGTGATCCGGTACACCGTCTCCGCCGGCACCTTGCTCGACGACACCAGGGTCGCGGTCACGCCGTAGGTCTGCACCGGGTCGGGGTTGTTGCCGTACAGCCCGCCGGGGATGGTGGCGACGGCGTAGTAAGGCCGCTCCTTCACCAGCGCCTCGACCGCCGGGCCGGTCAGCGGGATCAGCCTGGCGCTGCAGGCGGTGGTCGGGTCCTGGATGTTGGCGGACGGATGCCCGACGCCGTAGAAGAAGCCGTCGATCTTGTTGTCGCACAGCGCCGGGCCGTGTTCGTCCGGCTTCAGCTCGGCGGCCAGGGAGAAGAACGACAGGTCGGTGCCCATGGCCTTCAGCAGCTCCTCCATGGAGTTGCGCGTGCCCGAGCCGGGGTTGCCGACGTTGAAGCGCTTGCCCTTGAGGTCCGCGAACGTCTTGACGCCGGCCTCCTTGCGAGCCAGCACGGTGAACGGCTCGGGGTGCACGGAGAACACCGCGCGCAGCTCGCCGAACGGCCCGGCGTCCTTGAAGCCGGCCTGGCCCTTGGCGGCCTGGAACTGGATGTCGGACTGCGCCATGCCGAACTCCAGCTCGCCCTGGCGGATGGCGTTGACGTTGAACACCGAGCCGCCGGTCGATTCGACCGAGCAGCGGATGCCGTGCTCCTTGCGGTCCTTGTTCATCAGCCGGCAGATGGCGCCGCCCACCGCGTAGTACACGCCGGTGACGCCGCCGGTGCCGACGGTGACGAAGCTCTGCTGTGCCGACGCCGGTACGGAGGTCGCCAGAAGGGCAGCCGCCCCCACAGCGGCAAACACGGTGCGCATGGTCTCAATCTCCCTGTATGTTTCTTGCCGTCGAGCGTTGCACAACGTTCGTCCAACGGACAGTACCGCTACGGGCCTATATCCTTCGTGCAGGCGTCCACCGCCTCGCCCAGCAGGCGGACGATCTCGGCGGCCTGCGCCTCGGTCAGGGTGAAGGGCGGGGCGAGCAGCACGTGGTCGCCGCGCTGGCCGTCCACCGTGCCGCCCATGGGGTAGCAGAGCAGCCCGCGCGCCATGGCGTCGGCCTTGATCCGGGCGTTGAGCTTCAGCGCCGGGTCGAACGGCTCCTTCGTGTTGCGGTCGGCGACCAGCTCGATGGCCTGGAAGAGGCCGCGGCCGCGGATGTCGCCGACGTGCGGATGGTCGCCGAATCGCGCCGTCAGCGCCTCCATCAGCACCGCCCCCTGGCGCCGCACGTTGGCCAGCAGGTCCTCGTCGGCGATGACCCGCTGCACCTCCAGCGCGGCGGCGCAGGCGACGGGGTGGCCGAGGTAGGTGTGGCCGTGCTGGAAGAAGCCGGAGCCGTCGCGGACCGCCGCGAAGATCCGCTCCGACAGCAGCACCGCGCCGATCGGCTGGTAGCCGCCGCCCAGACCCTTGGCGATGGTCATCAGGTCGGGCGCGACGCCCTCCTGCTCGCAGGCGTGCAGGGTGCCGGTGCGGCCCATGCCGCACATCACCTCGTCGAGGATCAGCAGCACGCCGTGCCGGTCGCAGATCTCGCGGATCCGCGGCAGGTAGCCCGGCACCGGCGGCACCGCGCCCAGCGTCGCGCCGACCACCGTCTCGGCGACGAAGGCGGCCACCGTGCCGGGACCGAGGCGGAGGATCTCCGTCTCCAGCTCGTCGGCCACGCGGCGGCCGTAGGCCTCCTCGCTCTCGCCCGGCCGCATCCCGCGGTAGGGATAGCAGGCGGCGACGTGCGGCATGTCCACCAGCAGCGGCTCGAACGGACGGCGGCGCCACAGGTTGCCGCCGGCCGCCAGCGCGCCCAGCGTGTTGCCGTGGTAGCTCTGCCAGCGGGCGATGACGTGCCGGCGCTCGGGCTGGCCGATCTCCAGGAAGTACTGGCGGGCGAGCTTCAGCGCCGCCTCCACCGCCTCCGACCCGCCGGAGACGAAGTAGACGTGGCCGATCCCCGCCGGCGCGCCCTCGACCAGAACCTCGGCCAGCGCCTCGGCCGGCTCGCTGGTGAAGAAGGAGGTGTGGGCGTAGGCCAGCGTCTCGGCCTGCCGTTGGATCGCCGCGACGACGCGCGGGTGCCCATGCCCGAGGCACGACACCGCCGCGCCGCCGGAGGCGTCGATGTAGCGCTTGCCGGCGCTGTCGAACAGGTGGATCCCCTCGCCGCGCACCGCGACGGGGTAGGTGGTTCTGGTGTGGCGGTGCAGGATGCGGGTCATGCGTTGGGCTCCGTCGTGAGGATCGTCCGGCTCTGCTCCCGCAGGAACTGCGGCAGGTAGTGCGGCCCCAGGCCGCCCTTGCCGCTGACGCCGGAGCCCTTCCAGCCGCAGAAGCTCTGGATGCCCGGCCAGGCGCCGGTGGTGGCGCCGCTCGGGCGGTTGGCGTAGAGCACGCCGGCCTCGGCGCTCTCCAGGAAGGCGTCCAGCTCGCCCTGGTCGCGCGTGTAGACGCCGGCGGTCAGGCCGTAGGCGACGCGGTTGCCGTCCGCGATGGCGGCGTCCAGGTCGGTGAAGCGCTGCACGCTGAGGAAGGGCAGGAACAGCTCGTCGCGGTTCAGGCGGTGGTTGGCGTCCAGCGCGTCCACCACGGTGGGCGCCACGTAGGTGCCGCGGTCGAGGACGCCGCCGGTCAGCCGCTGCCCGCCGAGCAGGACGCGGCCCTGCCGCCGCGCCTCGGCCACCGCGCGCTCGAAGCGCTCGCCGGCCATGGCGTCGATCACCGGGCCCAGGAAGACGTCGCGCTCGGTCGGGTCGCCGATGCGGATATGCGCCGTCGCATCCGCCAGCTTGGCGAGGAAGGCGTCGTACACCGAATCGTGCACGTACGCCTTGGAACAGGCCGAGCACTTCTGCCCCTGCAGCCCGAAGGCGGAGCGCATCACCCCCGCCGCCGCGGCGTCGAGGTCGGCGCTGGCGGTGACGTAGGCCGGGTTCTTGCCGCCCATCTCCACCACCAGCGGCTTGACCCACGGGCCGGCCGCCTGCCGGCGGTACAGATCCATGCCCACCCGGTGGGAGCCGGTGAAGGCGACGCCGGCCACGTCCGCGTGCGCCGCCAGCCGCTCGCCCACCGGGGCGCCGCCGCACAGCAGGTTCAGCACGCCGTCCGGCAGGCCCAGCGTCTCCACCAGCAGCGCGCCGGTCAGGCCGGCGGCCGGGCTCGGCTTGTAGACCACGGTGTTGCCGGCCAGCAGCGCGGCGCAGGCCATGTTGACCGACAGCGCCAGCGGGAAGTTGAACGGCGCGATCACCGCGAAGACGCCGTGCGGGCGCAGCACGTCCTCGGTGGATTCGGCTGCAAAGGCGCGCTGCATCGGGCGGCGGAAGCCCTCGTTGCGCTCCATCTCCGCGCAGTAGTAGCGGATCAGGTCGACCGCCTCCTCCGCCTCGCCGACGGCCTCCAGGCGCGACTTGCCGACCTCGATCAGGCAGGCGACGGCCAGCTCGTGCTTGCGCGCGTCCAGCCGGTCGGCGGCGGCGCGCAGCAGGGTGACGCGCTCCGTCCACGGCCGGCGCGACCAGCCGCGGAAGGCATCCCGGGCCGCTGCCACCGCGCGGTCCACCGCCCCGGCCGACGCCTCGACGAAGCGCCCCAGCAGCACGGCCCGGTCGATCGGGCTGCGCGCGTCGTAGGCGGTGCCGTCCTCGTCCGTCCGGCCGGCGATCACGTTCGCCCGCTCGCGGCCGAGCAGCGAGGCCCGCACCTCCGGGATCAGCCGGTCCAGGTGGTCGTGCACGGGTGTGAAGTCGGTGGCGATGTTGGAATAGGTGACGCGCGGCAGCGCGGCCGTTGCGGCCATGGCGCTCTCCTCCCCTGCCTGTTTTGACGACAGATTATCGGGAAATCGAACCGTTTGCAAAAGCGGGCGGCGCCTATCACCCGACCGAGGTTGTCAACCGCAGGGTGGGCGTTGAATACTGGCGTACGGTTCTCACCCCTTGGGGCGTCCATGTCCTATCGCGTTCTGGTTGCCGACGACCACCCGCTGATGCGGACCGCGCTGCGGCAGACCATCGCCCAGGCGCTGGGCGAGGCCGAGGTCGCCGAGGCCGCCCGGTTCGAGCAGATCGCCCCCCTGCTGGAGGGGCCGGAGCCGACCGACATCATCATCCTCGACCTGCACATGCCGGGCATGAGCGGCTTCATCGGCCTGATGATGCTGCGCGCCGACCATCCGGCGATCCCGGTGCTGGTGGTCTCGGCGTCGGAGGACCACGCGACCATCCGGCGGGCCATCGACTGCGGCGCCTCCGGCTTCGTGCCGAAGTCGGCGCCCAACACCGAGATCGGCGAGGCGATCCGCGCCGTGCTGGACGGCGAGATCTGGATGCCGACGGTGGAGGAGGTGGACGACTCGACCGACGCCGATCCCGAGCAGCGCATCGCCGGCCTGACGCCGAAGGAGCTGCGCGTGCTGGCCGGCATCGCCGAGGGCAAGCTGAACAAGCAGATCGCCTACGAGATGGCGATCTCCGAGAAGACGGTGAAGGCGCACGTCACCACGATCCTGCGCAAGATGGGCGTGCTGACCCGCACCCAGGCGGCGGTGATCGCCAGCCAGCTGGCCCTGACCGCGCCGCCGCCGCCGGTGGAGTGACCCACCTACCGCCGCCGCACCAGCGACAGCGTCTCGGCGCCGTAGGCGAACTCCGGCGTGTCGGCCAGCTCGCGGGCGGTCAGGTCGACGCTGATCTCCATCGGGCGCTGCTGGCCCGGCGCGGGAATCCGCTGCGCGGCGCCCACCCGCAGGGCCGAGGCCGGCACCGCGTAGACCCGCGCGCCGATGCCCAGGAAGCCGCCCTGCGTCAGCACGATGCTGTCGATGCGGCCGTCCGGCCCGGCCAGGACGAAATCGCGGATCTCGCCGGCGGGCTCGCCGTCCCGGGTGACGACGCTCTTGCCGATCAGCGCCTGCGCCTCGGCGGCGGTCATCGGGCGCTGCACCGCCGGGGCGACGCGCGGCAGCCCGTGGTCGTCAGGCGGCAGCATGGTCAGCGGCTGCGGCTGCTGGGCGGCCGCCACCCCCGCGACGAGCAGGACTCCCATGAAGAGGACGGGGACCGGCAGGACGAGTCGAAGCGAACGCATGGGCACCCCCCGGTGACGGATCGCGCCCAAGCAACAACCTGCCGATCCGGCCCGGGTTCCCTTACCTGCGCTTGAGGAGGAAGACCGCCTGCTCGCCCAGGAGATTGGCGAGGCGCCCGTGCTTGTGCGACACCACGCGGTCGGCGCGGTCGAGGATCATGGTGCGCTCGATGCTCACCCCGCACTGCCGGCACAGGTCGACGAAGTCGGCGATGGTGCAGAAGTGGATGTTCGGCGTCTCCCACCACTGGTAGCCCAGCCGCTCGGTCACCGGCATCCGGCCATTGAGCAGCAGCTGCACCCGGATGCGCCAGTAGCCGAAGTTGGGGAACGACACGATGGCGTGCCGGCCGATGCGCACCAGCTGCTCCAGCACCGCGCGCGGCTCGCGCATGGCCTGCAGCGTCTGGCCCAGCACCACGTAGTCGAACGCGCCGGAGGGATAGTCCTTCAGGTCGGTCTCGGCGTCGCCCTGGATCACCGACAGGCCCTGCGTCACGCAGCGGTGCACGCCGTCCATGCTCAGCTCGATGCCGCGGCCGTCGACGTTCTTCTCGTGCGTCAGGTGGTAGAGCAGCTGGCCGTCGCCGCAGCCGATGTCGAGCAGGCGCGAGCCCGGCTCCACCATGTCCGCCACCAGCCGCAGGTCGATGCGGATGTCGGCGGGGCGGCCGGTGCCGTTTCGGACGCTTGAGGGGGCTTCGAGGACAGTCACGGGCAAGCTCTCAAAGGCTGGGCCTCAGGCGGTGCGGGCGTGGCGGCGCGCGGTCAGGCCGCGATGCTCGGCGCAGCCCTCCAGGAAGCCGCGGATCACCTGGTGGAACTCCGGCTCGTCGAGCAGGAAGGCGTCGTGCCCCTTGTCGGTCTCCACCTCGACGAAGCTGACGTTCGCCGCGGCGGCGTTCAGCGCGTGCACGACGGCGCGCGACTCGCGGGTCGGGAACAGCCAGTCGCTGGAGAAGCTGACCAGGCAGAAGCGCACCGGCGTCGGCTTGCCGTTGGGGAGGAACGCGTTGACCAGCGCCCCGCCATGGTCCGCCGCCAGGTCGAAATAGTCCATGGCGCGCGTGATGTAGAGGTAGGAGTTGGCGTCGAACCGCTCGACGAAGCTGATGCCCTGGTGGCGCAGGTAGCTTTCCACCTGGAAGTCGGCGTCGAAGCCGTAGGTGACGGCGGTGCGGTCCTGCAGGTTGCGGCCGAACTTGCGGTGCAGCGCCGTCTCCGACAGGTAGGTGATGTGCGCGGCCATGCGCGCCACCGCCAGCCCGCGCTGCGGCCGCCGGCCCTGGTTCAGGTAGTCGCCGCCGGCCCATTCCGGGTCGGCCATGATGGCCTGCCGGCCCACCTCGTGGAAGGCGATGTTCTGCGCCGAATGGATGGACGCGGTGGCGATGGGCAGCGCCGCGTACACCGCCTCCGGGTACGACACCGCCCATTGCAGCACCTGCATGCCGCCCATGGAGCCGCCGATGACGGCGAACAGCTGCTCGATCCCCAGGTGGTCGATCAGCAGCTTCTGGGCGCGCACCATGTCGGCGATGGTGATGACCGGGAAGTTCAGGCCGTACGGCTTTCCGGTCGCCGGGTCGGTCTCCGCCGGACCGGTCGAGCCCATGCAGCCGCCGATGACGTTCGAGCAGATGACGAAGTAGCGCTCGGTGTCCACCGGCCGGCCGGGGCCGACCATCTGCTCCCACCAGCCGGGCTTGCCGGTGACCGGGTGGCGGTCGAGGACGTAGTGGTCGCCGGTCAGCGCATGGCAGACCAGCACCGCGTTCGAGCGGTCGGCGTTGAGCGTGCCGTAGGTCTGGTAGGCCACCGTGAACGGGCCGAGGTCGAGCCCGCTGTCGAGCGGCATCGGCCGGTCGGCGCCCAGCCGGACGCGGCTCCCGGGCAGGACCGCCGTGTCGATCGGGGCGGTCACGGAGGGCTTGGAAGCGGACATCTTTGGCGCAGAAAGCCTGTTCCGGAGCGGGAGCGTAGACGTACCGACCAAGGTCCGAAGGTGTCAACGTTTTCTTTGATTTTAGCGGCTTCGCGGACTACTACTATCCGGCTTTGCCAGACATGGTTCCCGCTCCGATGCCGCCCTCGAAAGCCCCCCTGGAAGACCTGCGCCGCGAGATCGACCAGATCGACAACCAGTTGCACGACCTGCTGATGCGGCGCGCCCAGGTGGTCGAGCGCATCGGCGCGGCCAAGGGCCCCGGCGGCATCTTCCTGCGCCCCGGGCGCGAGGCGGTGATCCTGCGCCGGCTGATGGCGCGCCACACCGGCTCCCTCCCGCCCGGCGTCGTGGTCCGCATCTGGCGCGAGTTGGTCTCGGCGCTGACCCGCCTGCAGGGGCCGTTCGCCGTCGCGGTGTACGCGCCGGAGGACCGCCGCGGCTTCTGGGACGTGGCGCGCGACCATTTCGGCAGCTTCGTGCCGATGACCGCGGTCAACTCCCCCGTCGCCGCCGTGCGCGCGGTGTCCGAGGGCACGGCGACGGTGGGCATCGTTCCCTATCCGGCCGAGGATGACGCCGACCCCTGGTGGCGCTTCCTGGTGTCGGGGGACGTGCGCACGCCGCGCATCGTCGCCCGCCTGCCGTTCGGCGGCCGCGGCAACGCCCGCGGCGAGGACCGCGACGCGCTGGCCATCGGGCTGATCCCGCACGAGCCGACCGGCGACGACCGCACGCTGCTCGGCATCGAGCTGGGCGGCGACCTCAGCCGCGGCCGTTTCAAGGACATGCTGGAGTCGGTCGGCTTGCCGGCGGTGGGCTTCTGCACCTGGCACGCGCGCGACCCGCACGGCGCCTCGGTGCATCTGGTCGAGGTCGCCGACTTCGTCGACCCGCAGGACCCGCGCCTGGGCGCCCTGGTCGAGCGCCTGGGCGACATCCCGGCCCGCGTCAACACCATCGGCGGCTACGCGGTGCCGCTGAGGCTCCCCTAAGTCTGTCCCCTGTCCGTCATCCCCGCGAAAGCGGGGATCCAGAGCACCTTGCAAGGCCCCGGCGTTGCCGCGTTTCCTGGATCCCCGCTTTCGCGGGGATGACGGTGAAGGGGAATTCCTCGTTCAACCCCCTGCTGCAACGGATTCCGACATGAGCACGCCGATTGCGCCGGTGCCCCGTCCGGGCATCATGGACATCGCCCCCTACATCGGCGGCGAGGCCGCCGGGACGATCCGCCTCGCCTCCAACGAGGGCGCCCTGGGGCCGAGCCCCAAGGCCATGGAGGCCTACGCGCGGGTGGCCGGCAGCATCCACCGCTACCCCGACGGCGGCTCGACCGAGCTGCGCGAGGCGCTGGCCAAGCGCTTCAACCTGGACGCCGGCCGCATCGTCTGCGGCGCCGGCTCGGACGAGCTGATCGGCCTGCTGGTGCGCGCCTACGCCGGTGTCGGCGACGAGGTGCTGTACAGCCAGCACGGCTTCCTGATGTACCCGATTGCCGCCAAGTCGGTGGGCGCCACGCCCGTCGCCGCGCCGGAGACCGACCTGAAGACCGACGTGGACGCCATGCTGGCGCGCGTCACGCCGCGCACCAAGATCGTCTTCGTCGCCAACCCGAACAACCCGACCGGCTCCTACCTGACCGGCGAGGAGCTGGCCCGGCTGCACGCCGGCCTGCCGCCGACCGCGCTGCTGGTCATCGACGCCGCCTACGCCGAGTTCGCGCCGCCGGGCGGCGACTACTCCTCGGGCGTCGAGCTGGTGGAGAAGCACGCCAACGTCGTGATGACGCGCACCTTCTCCAAGATCTTCGCGCTGGGCTCGCTGCGCCTCGGCTGGTCGTACTCCTCGGCGCCGGTGGCCGACGTGCTGAACCGCGTGCGCGGGCCGTTCAACGTCTCCGGCGCCGCCCAGGCGGCCGGCGTCGCGGCGCTGGAGGACGGCGAGTTCCTGGAGCGCGCCCGCACCCACAACGAGGGCTGCCGCACCTGGTTCGTCGGCGAGCTGAAGGCGCTCGGCCTGACCGTGCACCCGAGCATCGCCAACTTCGTGCTGGTGTCGTTCCAGGGCCAGAAGCCCGGCAAGGACGATGCCGAGGCGGCGCGGCAGTTCCTCAAGGACCGCGGCATCCTGGTGCGCCAGATGAACGCCTACGGCCTGCCCGACTGCCTGCGCATCACCATCGGCACCGACGAGGAGATGCGCTCGGTGGTGGACGCGCTGAAGGGCTTCCTGGCGGGCTGAGGGGGCGACGGTTTCCCAAAGCCCTCCCCTGCCTCCGGCGGGGGAGGGAGGGACCCGCGCAGCGGGAGGGTGGGAGCAGCGGCGCGTCCAAGGCTCTCCACCTGCCAGCGCAGCCGTTGCCCCCACCCTTCCTCCCCCAGCGGAGCTGGGGGAGGGGGGTTATCGCTTGCCGAGCCAGCCGAAACGCGCTAGGATGAAAGTCCTCAAGGGGCATGGTGCGCCCGCACCCCGGAACGGCGTACTGAACACGCCCTGCACACTGTTCCATAGTGTTCCATTCCGTTCCACAGGCGCCCCGCGCGGCAAATAAGCCGTGGCCCCCCGCCGCCCCGGTGCTGTAAAACCCCACGACCTTCCGGACAGCCGCGCCCAGGGCCCCGCACCATGACCAACGTCTCCGCCCCGCTTTTCGATCGCGTCGCCATCATCGGCATCGGGCTGATCGGCTCGTCGCTGGCGCGGGCGATCCGCGAATATGGGCTGGCGCGCAGCGTCGTCGGCAGCGACCGCAGCGAGGCGGTGTGCGCCAAGGCGCTGGAACTGGGCTTCCTCGACGCCGCCACGCCCGACCTGGGCGAGATGGTCGGCGCGGCCGACCTCGTGGTGCTGTGCGTGCCGGTCGGCGCCTGCGCCGAGGTGGCGGAGCGCATGGCGCCGCACCTCAAGCCCGGCGCCATCGTCAGCGACGTCGGCTCGGTGAAGATGGCGGTGCTGCGCGACGTCAGCCCGCACCTGCCGGAGGGCGTGCACATCGTTCCCGGCCACCCGGTGGCGGGCACCGAGCATTCCGGGCCGGAGGCCGGCTTCGCCACGCTGTTCCAGGGCCGCTGGTGCATCCTCACCCCGCCGCCCGGCGCGTCGGAGGCGGCGGTGGACAAGGTGGCCGAGCTGTGGCGCCGCTGCGGCTCGAGGCTGGAGATCATGGAGCCGGCGCACCACGACCGGGTGCTGGCGATCACCTCGCACCTGCCGCACCTGATCGCCTACACCATCGTCGGCACCGCCTCCGACCTGGAGGAGGACACCAAGTCCGAGGTCATCAAGTTCTCGGCCGGCGGCTTCCGCGACTTCACGCGCATCGCCGCGTCCGACCCGGTCATGTGGCGCGACGTCTTCCTCAACAACCGCGAGGCGGTGCTGGAGATCCTCCAGCGCTTCACCGAGGACCTGACCGCGCTGCAGCGCGCCATCCGCTGGGGCGAGGGCGACACGCTGCAGGAGACCTTCACCAAGACGCGCGCGATCCGGCGCGGGATCATCGACGCGAAGCAGGCGTAAGGCCCCCTCCCTAACCCTCCCCCGCGTTGCGGTGGAGGGGACTGCCGACGCAGCGGCGGAGTTCCCTCTCCCGCGCAGCGGGGGAGGGTTAGGGAGGGGGCTTCAACCCCTCACCACTGGATCGCCGGCACCGCCGCGACCTTCAGCGGGCCGACGAAGACGCCGCGGTACTGGATGGTCACCGGCGCCTTGATGACCGGCTCGCCGTCCTCGTCGGGGCGGGCCAGCATGCCGACCACGCTGCGGGCGATGTTCATCTCGTTGGGCTTCAGCTGGTCCTTCAGCGCGGTCAGCGCCTGCGCCGCCCCGCGCACCTCGGCGGTCATCGCCGCCTGCGGCTGCAGGTCCTTGTCGAGCGCCAGCGTGCCGTTCAGCGCCAGCTTCAGCGGCCCCCAGTGCAGCGCCGCGGAGTCCACCGCCACCGTGCCGCCGCCCTGGCTCCAGGCGGCCAGCGCCTCGGGCTGGATCTGCGGCGGCCGGCCCTGCACCCGCAACGCCACCGCCACCCGGTGCACCACGCTGCCCAGGCCCGCCGGCGGCGCGCCGGGAAGCTGCATGTCGGTCACCGTCAGCGTGGCGCCCAGGCCGGTCTGCTGCGGGTCGGCCGGCGGCTCGGGCGGCTGGGTCAGCGTCAGCTCGACCCCGGCGGCGGTGAACACCGGCTCGCCCGGCAGCTCGGGCGCCAGCGCCGCGCCGGGGAAGGTCAGCCTCCCCTCCAGCGGCGTGCCGGTGCTCGACATGGTGACGTACCCCGCGCCGCCGTGCCGGGCCGCCAGCTCCACCGGCGGGCCGGCGTTGGGGTTGAGGCGCAGGCGCTGCTCGCCGGGCAGGGTCAGCTCGATGCGCGCCGGGTCCCACAGCGGCGCCTCGGCGACGATGGCCGGGCCGCGCCAGTCGATGCCGCGCGCCGCCACCCGGCCGTCGGACGCGCTGGCGCGCACCAGAAGCGGGAAGCCGCCGACCTTGAGGTCCTTGTACTCCACCGTGGCGCCCTGGGCGCGCTGGGCCTCGGCCCAGGCGTGCAGCCCGCGCTCCACCGTGCCGGCGACGACCCACCACGCGGCGCACCACGCGGCGAGCAGCGCGGCGGCGATGATCGAGGCGGCGATGGTCAGGCGTTTCCGGAGAGGCTTGGAGAGGAGCATCGGTGGCGGGTCCGGACTGTGACAGGCGTGTTATAGCGCCCATATGGTGTGCGTGCTAGGCTCGACCCGGAGCCTTCTGCGACTCGCAACGCCATGCTGCTCGACACGCGCTTCAACCAGTCCCCCTGCAAGCCGGCCCCCGCCTGGGCGGCCGACATCCCGGTCGCCCCGGACGCGGAGCTGTGGGTGTTCGCCTACGGCTCGCTGATGTGGAACCCCGGATTTCCGTACCTGGAGCACCACATGGCGGTGCTGCGCGGCTACCACCGGCGCTTCTGCGTCGCCTCGCACCGCTACCGCGGCACGCCGGAGCGGCCGGGGCTGGTGCTTGGCCTCGACCGCGGCGGCTCGTGCCGCGGCATGGCCTTCCGCGTGGCGGCGGAGCATGCGGCGGCGACGCTCGATTACCTGTGGGAGCGGGAGATGATCAACCGCACCTACCGCCCCCGGCTGCTGCCGGTCCATCTCGGCTGCGGGCGGCGGGTGGCCGACGCCTGCACCTTCGTGGTCGACCGCGAGCACTCGCAGTACTGCCCCTGCCTGGACGAGGCGGAGATGGTCGAGCGCATCGCCTGCTGCGCCGGCGAGCGCGGCCCCAACGTCGAGTACCTGACCAACACCGTCGAGCACCTGGAGCAGCTGGGCATCCACGACGCCCGGCTGGCGGCGCTGCTGCACGCGGTGAAGCGGCGCGCCGCCTGACGCGCTATAGTGGGGGGATGCTTCGCATCCTCCCCGCCGTCACGGCGTTCCTCATGGCCTGGCCCGCGCTGGCGGCCGGCGTGCACCACGACCTCGACGTCACGCTCGACCCGCCCGCGCGGCGGCTGGAGGTGCGCGACCGGCTGACGCTGCCGCCCGGCCCGCAGACCCTCGTCCTGGCGCCGGAGCTGACCGTCGCCGAGGCCACCGCCGGCGGCCGGCCGCTGCCCTTTGAGCGGCGCGGCATGACGCTGACGCTGAGCGTGCCGGCGGGCGGCGAGGTGACGCTGCGCTACGGCGGCACGCTGGCGGCGCTGAACCCGGATGGTCGGGGCAACGGCGCGGCGTCCGGCGCCGAGGGTGCCTATCTGCCCGGCGGGCCGGCGTGGCTGCCGACGCTGGACGACGAGGCGCCGACGTGGCGCCTCGCCGTGCGGGTGCCGGCGCCCTACGTCGCGGTGGCGACCGGGGATCTCAAGGGGGAGGGCCGCGAGACCGGCTACCGCGCCGTCTTCGCCGAGGAACGCACGGTGGAGGCGCCCTCGCTGTTCGCCGGCAAATGGGAGGTGCGCGAGCGCATGCATGGTGCCCTGCGCCTGCGCACGTATTTCGAGGCGGAGCTGAACGGACTGTCCGACGACCTGCTCGACCTGACGCAGCGGTCCATCGACGGCTATTCGGCGCGGATCGGCGCCTATCCGTTCGCCGGCTTCGCCATCGTGTCGGCGCCGCTGCCGGTGGGCCTCGGCTTTCCCGGACTGACTTATATCGGGAAGACCGTGCTGCCGCTGCCCTTCGTGCGCGGCCAGTCGCTGGCGCACGAGATCCTGCACAACTGGTGGGGCAACGGCGTCCGGGTCGACTACGGGCAAGGCAACTGGTGCGAGGGCCTGACCACCTACATGGGCGACTACGCCGCCGCCGAGGCGCGCGGCCCCGACGCGGCGCAGGCGGCACGGCTGGACTGGCTGCGCGATTACGCGGCGCTGCCGGCCGACCGCGATGCGCCGGTCAGCGCCTTCAAGGCGAAGGTGCACGACGCCTCGCAGATCGTCGGCTACGGCAAGGTGGCCATGCTCTTCCACATGCTGCGCGGCGAGCTGGGCGAGGAGGCGTTCGCCGCCGGCATCCGCCGCTTCTGGCAGGCGCACGTTTTCAAGGACGCCGGCTGGAGCGACCTCCGCAAGGCGTTCGAGGAGCAGAGCGGCCGCGACCTCGGCCCCTTCTTCGCGCAGTGGGTGGAGCGCACCGGCGCGCCGGCGCTGCACCTCGCCGGCGCCGCGCCTCAGGGCGACCATGTCGCCCTGACGCTGCGGCAGGACCAGCCGGTCTACGCGCTGTCGGTGCCGGTGGTGGTCGAGACCTCCGCCGGCGTGCAGCGCCACGTCGTGCGCCTGGATGGGCGCGAGGTCACCGCCAGCCTGCCGGTGCCGGGCACGCTGAAGTCGGTGGCTGTCGATCCCGGCTACGACCTGTTCCGCCGTCTGGCGCCGGGCGAGGCGCCGCCGACGCTGCGCGACGTGACGCTGGACGGCGCGACCAACGTGGTGCTCGCCGCCGAGGGGGCGGCGGCCGAGACGGCCCGCGCGCTGGCCGAGCGGCTGATGGACCGCAAGCTGCGGGTGGTGGCGCCCGACCGCACCGACTCCGGCCAGCCGCTGGCGCTGATCGGAACGGCGGACGCGGTGGCGCCGCTGCTGCGCGCCTACCAGATCCAGGCGCCGGCTGGCCTCGCCGGGCGCGGCACCGGGCGGGCGTGGACGGCGCGCAGCCCGCAGGGCAAACCGGTGCTGGTGGTCGAGGCGGCGGACGGCGCGGCGTTGCAGGCGCTGGCACGGCCGCTGCCGCACTATGGCCGGCAGAGCTGGCTGGTGTTCGACGGCGGCAAGGTGGTCGACCGCGGGGTCTGGCCGGCCGGCGACAGCCCGCTCAGGAGGCGGTTCGACTAATCCTCCCGTGGTGCGGCGCCCCTGGGTTGGACCCTCTCCCCGTGTACCGCTGTTGAAGCTGTGACGGAGCGCATTCGCGTTCGGAATGCGCCTTGCGGGAGGGAAGATATGTCAGGGAAGTCGAAAACGCTTCGTGTGTGCGCCCTCGGGCTCGGGACCGCGGCCCTCATGGCGCTGAGCGCGCCGGCCATGGCCAACCCCGGCGACACCTACACCATCACCGGCGACCGCGTGAACGTCCGCGCCGCCCCGTCCGACCGCGGCGCGATCCGCACCACGGTGCGGCGCGGCGACGAGCTGCTGGAGCTGCGGCAGGAGGGTGGCTGGACCGGCGTGCGTGTGCTGCGCACCGGCGAGGAGGGCTGGGTGTTCTCCGACCTGCTGCGCCAGCGCTCGGCCAGCACGCTGGGCAGCGGCGGCAACGGGCGGGGCAGCTTCGCCCGCTACTCCTCGGGCTTCGACCGCCTGATCGGCCGCGTCAACGACGAGCTGGGCTACAAGTTCGCCGACCGCGTCGAGGCCGGCGAGGACGGCCTGCTGCGCGTCACGCCGAGTCAGGAGTGGCTGTTCAACACCAGCCGCGAGGCCAAGATCTACGCGGCGATGGCGCTGTACGAGATGTGGAAGAACCACAACAACGGCCGCCCGGTCAGCGTGGCGCTGGGGGCCCGCGGCATGAACCCGATCTCCATCGAGGACGGCGCCAACGGTCCGACGATGGACCTGCCGGCCCTGGTGGGCGGGTCGCGGTAGTTCAACGCTCTCCCGCCCCGGGAGTGGGTGGCGCCGCAGGCGCCGGGTGAGGGTACAGGCAAGGATCCTTGAACGGACCCTCACCCTCCCACGCTTCGCGTGGGTCCACTCCCTCTCCCGGGGCTCTCGGCGGATCTTCGATCCGCCTGACGCCGTCAGCGCTGGCCTGCGGCCAGCGCGAGAGGCGGGAGAGGGGGTTTACTGTTTTGCCGCCTGCGCCGCCTGCCGGCGCAGCGTCTTCAGTTCCTCGAAGCGCTTGGTGACGTCGCGCAGGATGGCGCCCATGCCGAGCATGCGGCCCTCCTCGTCCTTCAACGGCACGATGGTGAACTCAACCGAGATGCGGCCGCCGCCCTTGGTCAGTGCCGGCACCGACAGGAGGTCGCCGCTGCCGTAGCGGCTCTGGCCGCTCGCCATGACGGCGTCGTAGCCGTCCCAATGCACCTTGCGCTGCCGCTCCGGGATGATCAGGTCGAGCGACTGCCCCAGCGCCTCGGCCGCGGTGAAGCCGAACACGCGCTCCGCCCCGGCATTCCACAGGCGGATGACGCCCTCGCGGTCGGAGTAGATGACGGCCTCGGCGGGGCTCTCCAGCACCGCGAGCGCCAGGCGCTGCTTCAGGTCGATGTCCAACGTTGTTCCTCCCCGTCGGTTTGTTGTCCGGTCCGAAGATAATACGGAAAGCGCGGCGGTTCGAGCCCCGCCGGGATTCTTCTGGGATCCGCGCGTCGCGACGGGCATGCTCGCAACCCTTCACCATGGGGAGTGCCGGGCGGGATGATCGCCGACGCCACCTTCTACGCGCTGGTGATCCCCGCCGTCCTGCTGACCGGGATCAGCAAGGGTGGGCTCTCGGGGCTCGGCGCGCTGGCCGTGCCGATGCTGGCGCTGGTCATGCCGCCGGGGCAGGCGGCGGGACTGATGCTGCCGATCCTGTGCCTGATGGACCTGTTCGGCATCTGGGCCTACCGCGGCCGGTGGAACCGTGACCAGCTGCGCGTGCTGCTGCCTGGCGCCATGCTTGGCATCGGGGTGGGCGTGCTGGCGTTCGGGCACCTGGATGACAACGCGGTGCGCCTGATCATCGGCGTGATCGCCGTCGCCTTCTCGATCAACCAATGGCTCAAGCCGCTGCTGCAGCGGCGGATCGCCGAGTCGCCGCCGGCCTCGCGGCTGGCCGGGATGTTCTGGTCGACGCTGTCGGGCTTCACCAGCTTCCTGGCGCACGCCGGCGGCCCGCCGATCATGATCTACCTGCTGCCGCAGCGGCTGGAGAAGATGACGCTGGCCGGGACGACCGTCCTGCTGTTCGCGGTGATCAACTACGTCAAGCTGGTGCCCTACGTCTGGCTGGGGCAGATCGACACCGGAAACCTCGCCACCTCGCTGCTGCTGGCGCCGTTGGCGCCGATCGGCATCTGGATGGGGGTGTGGCTGACCAGGCGGGTGTCCGAGCGGCTGTTCTATGCCGTCAGCTACGTCCTGCTGTTCGTCGCCGGGGTGAAGCTGTTCGCCGATGGGATCGGCGGACTCTGACGCTCAACGGCCCTCGACGGCCAGGACGTGCAGCGAGTTGTTGGGGTACGAGCAGGCTTGCGGTGGCGCGGCCTGCGCCGGCGGCTGGAAGGCGTAGGGGCGGGGCAGCGCCGGCGCCTCGCCGGCCGGGCCGACCCTGGAGGCGGTGGCGTAGAGGCCCGGTGTCGATTCCTCGGCCCACAGCCAGAGGATACGCTCGCCGGCGCGGGGCTGGTCGGATATCGCCTGCAGCACCCGCTCGCAGGTCCGGCCGTCCATGTTGTGCAGCGCGCGCTCGACGATCACCGGCTCCGACCGCAGGGCCTGCGGGATCAGCACCAGCGCCGTCGCGGCGACGCTGACCACAAGGCCCGCGGCGGCCCAGCGGATGACGAACGCCAGGTCGGCTCGATCCGTCATTTTCGGACCGTCATGTCGGGAGGACTCCCAAAAGGCAAAGGGGGAGCCGCGCGGCGGCTCCCCCGGTTCCGGTCGGTCCGCTCAGGCGGTGGCGCGAAGGCCGGTCGCCTGCTGCTGCTCCTCGAACAGCGCCCGGTTGCGGGCGTGGTGCTTGACCAGCATCGGCTTGAGCACGAAGAGCGCGCAAGCCGCGGCGGTCAGGTCCATGGCCGCCGTGACGTACAGCACGGTCGCCCAGGTGCCGGTGGCCTCCATCAGCAGGTTGCCCAGCGGGACCAGCAGGGCGGCGACGCCCTTGGCGCAGTACAGGACGCCGTAGATCTTGCCGGCGTGCTTGGTGCCGAAGGTGTCCGCCGAGGTCGCGCTGAACAGGCTGTACACCTCGCCCCAGGCCAGGAAGACCATGCCGCTGAGGATCAGGAACATCATCGGATCGTGGCCGAAGCGGCTCAGCATGATGATGCCCAGGCCTTCCAGCGTGAAGGCGACGAACATGGTCGCCTCGCGGCCGATGTGGTCGGAGATGAAGCCGAACAGCGGGCGCGAGATGCCGTTCATGATGCGGTCGAGCATCAGCGCGAAGGGCAGGGCGGCCATGGTGATGCCGAGGATGCTGACCGGAGTCTCCTTGACGCCGAGGTCATGCGCGATCACGCCCAGCTGCGCCACGGCCATCAGGCCGCCGGTCACCGTGCAGATGAACATCAGCTGCATCACCCAGAACACCGGGGTGCGCAGCGCCTCGGCCAGGGTGTAGTCGCGGCGGCTCTGCGCGACCTTGTCGGACAGCTTGACCTCCTCCTTGGCCGGGGTGCGCAGGAACCAGGCGGCCAGGAAGATGATGGCGCCCTGCAGCAGGCCGAAGAAGAAGAAGGTGGACTGGTAGCCGCTGGAGTGGATCATGCTGGAGATCGGCAGGATCGTCAGGGCGGAGCCGGCACCGTAGCCGCCGGCGGTCAGGCCGACCGCGAGGCCGCGCTTGTCCGGGAACCACTTCAGCGCGTTGTTGACGCAGGTGGCGTAGACGCAGCCGACGCCGACGCCGCCGATGGCCGAGCCGACATACAGCATCGTCAGCGTGGAGGCGTAGCTGTCGACGATCCACGAGAGGCCGGTGAACAGACCGCCGAACGCGACGATGACGCGCGGACCGTAGCGGTCGATGAAATAGCCTTCGATGGGCGTCAGCCACGTCTGCACGACGACGAAGATCGTGAAGGCGGTCTGGATCGAGGCGCGGGTCCAGCCGTGCGTCTGCTGGATCTCCGGAACGAACAGCGTCCATGCGTATTGGATGTTGGCGGCGGCCACCATACAAACAATACCAGCGACGATCTGCATCCAGCGGACCTTATCCGATGGCCGGGCCGCGCCTCCCAGGGGTGCGCCCGCAGTCGTTTCGCTCATTTGCTCCCTCCCAATGCAATGTTCGAAGCATCTGGCGCGGCCGTTTCACCGGCCGGGGGTCGTTGTCGCTCGCTTTTTTGCCTGGGCGTTGGGCCCTTGTTCTCTCCGGGGCAGAAGCAAGTCTGCTCTGGTGGCCGGCTTTGGCATGCCGAATTTGGTGCATGGTATACCAGAGCCAAGTGTAAAGTACAAGCCCGTAGTTGGGGAAAAAATTGGGGTTATGACTCAAGTGGTGTGCGCGGCGGGCAGGGACAGTGCGGCGATGGCTTGTTGAAGTCGGAATAAACGTGAGTCTCGCTGACGTATATAACCGCCGTATTTACACGAAAAATGGCCGCGCTCATGCGTGAGCGCGGCCACGAGTGGTCTTCTCGCTTCAAAGGTAGACTCGAATACACGCGGTAAATTCAAGGGAGGCCGATCGCCCCGGTGACTCCCCTGAACAGCTGAGTGCCAATCCGACTCCGTCAGCGCATCCAACTGTCCGGTATACGAACCGCATGCGTCCGTAATCCCGGGGGTGCGAAAAATTTTTGGATTGGCGGGAACCCGGCGGGGCCCTGACAGAATCATGGCCGGGACGAGCCCGGCCATGATGCGACGAAGGGGAAGGGAGCGGGGCCTTCGTCGGGGGCTATTCCTCGCGCTGGCCGAGCAGCTGCAGCAGCATCTGGAACAGGTTGATGAAGTTCAGGTAGAGCGACAGCGCGCCCATCACGGCCAGCTTGCCGTTGGCCTCGTGGCCGTAGCTCTCGGCGTATTCTTCCTTGATGCGCTGGGTGTCGTAGGCGGTCAGGCCGGTGAAGACCAGCACGCCGATGACCGAGATGGCGAACTGCAGCGCGGTCGAGCCGACGAAGATGTTGACGAAGCCGGCGATGACGATGCCCAGCAGGCCCATCATCAGGAAGGCGCCCATCTTCGACAGGTCGGCCTTGGTGGTGTAGCCGTACAGGCTCATGCCGGCGAACATCGCGGCGGTGATGAAGAACACCCGCGCCACGCTGGCCCCGGTGAACACCAGGAAGACCGAGGCCATGGACAGGCCCATGACCGCACAGAAGGCCCAGAAGGTGGCTTGCAGCGCGCCCAGCGACATGCTCTGGAAGCGCCAGGACAGGACCATGATGAAGGCCAGCGGTGCCAGCATCACCACCCACTTCAGCGGCGTCGTGAAGATCGGCACGTACAGGGCCGGCATGCTGGCGACCAGGAAGGCCACCCCGCCGGTGACGGCCAGGCCCAGCATCATGAAGTTGTAGACCCGCAGCATGTGCTGCCGCAGGCCGGCGTCGAACGCCGCCTGGTCGATGGTGCGGGCGTAGCCGTACTGCTGCGGCTGGTCAGGATACTGATTCCACATGGACGTCTCGTTCACTGTGTCAGGAAGGAATCGAACCAGGAGAAGTGCGCCGACTCCGCGTAGGACAGCAGGTCGGCGAAGGGGATGTCGCCGGACAGCGCGTAGACGTGGTGCCCCTGCCGCCAGTAGGCGACGGAGACACCCTCGATGCTGGCGACCTCCAGGGCGGAGACGGCGAACCGCGGATCCTCGGCGGCGAACAGGGTGACGCGCCGCGATTCCCGCGTCGTGTAGTCGACCTGCACCGCGGCCCGGCCGTCCCAGGGGATGATCCGCGTCGCCAGCGGCCGCAGCTCCCGGGGAAAGGTCGGGATGGCCAGCGTGGTGCCGGACGGCTGCGAGGCGAGGCGGGCGAGGTGCGGGACCTCCTCCGGCGGCCGGCTGGCCAGCGCGGTGCCCGGAGCTTCGGCCTTGCGGTACGCTTCGGCCGCCTCGCTGGCGAAGGCGGGCACGGCGTGCGCCGCCGCCGCCGGGTCGGCCAGGATGTCGCCGAACAGCTCGTGCGCCGACCAGCCGATGCCGATGAACAGCACCGCGGCGGCGGCGGCGCGCAGGGTGGGGTGGGCGCGCGGCGGGCGAGGCTTCGGCGCCGGCAGGGGAATCACCGCCGCCGCGGGTTCCGTTTCGGCGTCGGGCGGCGCATCCTCCATGAGGAACAGCCGGATCTCGTCGCGCTGCCGCATGTCCTGCATGACCCGCGCGGCAAGCTCCGGGTTCTCCTGCAGATACGCCTCCACGGCGACCCGGCGCGCGACGTCCAACTGGCCATCGACGTAGGCGAGCAGATCCTCCTCGGAGATTTCGGTCGACATCGCTTACCTCACCACTCGCAAACCGGCGCCGGCCGCAGCCTTCTCGGCGGCCGAGCGGCCGGTGGCCGCGCGCAACGCCGCGCGGGCGCGCCCCAGGCGGGACATCAGGGTCCCCATGGGAATCCCGAGGCAATCCGCCGCATCCCGATAGCTCACTCCTTCGATCGCCACCAGCACCAACACCTCGCGCTGCTCCTCCGGCAGGTCCATCAACGCCCGCATGGTCTGGCCGAGATCGACGCCGTCGGTCTGCGGCGGCGCGTGCGAGCCGGCCGACTGTGCGGCCACGACTCCCTCGGCCTCGCGCTCCGTCCTCTGGCGGCGGATCCGCGACACGTGGGTGTTGTGGACGATGGACAGCAGCCATTTGCGCAGGTCGCCGCCGGCACGCCAAGTGTGCGCACCCTCCAGCGCGCGCAGGAGCGACTCCTGCACGAGATCCTCGGCGCGCTCGCCGTCGCGAGTCAGCACCAGCGCGTAACGGCGCAACACACCCAGATGCTTCGAAAAATCCATTCGCCCCGTTCTTCCCCACCCCTGACCAGTATACGACGACGGCCGCGGCTTAATCCCGCTTCCGGCGAAAAAATGCATCGGCCCCGCGGGGCCGGCGTGAAGCGAAGCCAGTGAACAATGGATGCGTTGGATTGATGGCAATCAAACAGTTTTGGCGGTTGTAATCACGTCGCCAAGTCGAATGCAAACGGCACGCTTCTGGTATTTGGTGCGCCAATCCATCGTCTTCTCCAACGGAGCGATGGGATTCGGCGATATCGCCCGATTGGCGGCCGGCGGCTCGGCCCACGCCGCGGCGCGTGCCTGTTGGTGGAAGGGGTAGGATTCGAACCTACGTACGCTGACGCGGGCAGATTTACAGTCTGCTGCCTTTAACCACTCGGCCACCCTTCCGGCCAGGGGCGCGAGACATAGCCGCTCAGCGGTGCCGCCGTCAAGCCGGCGCTGCAGCATGATGGCGGGAAAATGCATGGCCCTCACGTGTTCGCGTCGAGACTGAATGCGGCGACCGCGTCGCGGAACTCCGTCAGGAAGTCCTGAGCGAGCGTCGACAAGGACCGCTGCGCCGACGTCAGCACCGCCATGTCGATGTAGATGGCCGGGTCGAAGGGGCGGATCACGACGCCGCGGCCCTGGTACTCCTGGGCGGTGAACGGGTCGACGATGGCGACGCCGCTTCCTTCCGCGACCATGGCACAGGCGATCATGGTCAACTGCGTCTCGACCCGCTGTTTTCGGCTGACATCGTGATTGGCGAACGTCGCGTCGATGCGGTAGCGCAGCAACGTCGACTGACCCAGCGAAATGAACGGCTCATCGACGAAGTCCTGCGGCACGAGGCGGGCCTTTTCCGCCAGCCGGTGGCCGCTCGGCACCACGGCGACCGCGGCGACTGCCGGCAGCTTCTCGCTCAGCACGGTGGCATGCTCCACCGGCGTCTGCCCGAACCCGAGTTCGCACTGCCCCGCCGCGACCCAGTCGAGAACCACTGTAGAACTGCTGCCCCACAGCGTGACGTCGACGCGCGGGCGCGGCTCCAGGAATCGCGCGACGAAGCGCGGCAGGAAGCCGATGGCCAGCGCCGGCATGGCGGCGACGCGCAGCGTGCCGGCGCGGCGCGCGTGCAGGTCGCGCGCCCGCTGCTCGATCCGGTCCAGCCCCACGAAGGAGCGCTCCACCTCCTGGTACAGCGACTGCGCCTCGCTGGTCGGCATGATCCGCGAGCCGCGGCGCTCGAACAGCGTCAGCTTGAGCGCGTGCTGCAGGTCGGTGATCAGGCGGCTCACCGCCGGCTGCGAGACGTTGAGCAACTCGGCGGCCGAGGTGATGCCGCCGGTCAGCATGACCGCGCGGAAGGCCTCGATCTGGCGTGGGTTGAGCATCGGCGTAGGTCCGTCCGCTGGCTGGGGCTGGAAGAACATAACATTTTCGCATGACGGCCCCCAGTAATTCGATTTGACGGTTATAGGTACGTGACCACAGCATTCGCACACAACACATCGCGCCTCGCGGGGCGCCGGGACAACGGAAGGGAGGCAGAGGAATGCGGTATGCGGTTTACGGCCTGATGATGACCGCCGCCATGTGGTGCGGAGCGGCCCAGGCGCAGCAGAAGACCCTGTACGTCGCCGCCTACGGCGGCTCCTTCGAGCAGACCATGCGCAAGGACGTCATTCCCGCCTTCGAGCAGAAGCACGGCGTGAAGGTGGAGTACGTCGCGGGCAACTCGACCGACAACCTTGCCAAGCTGCAGGCGCAGAAGGGCAACCAGCAGATCGACGTGGTCATCCTCGACGACGGCCCGATGTATCAGGCGGTGGCGCTCGGCTTCTGCGGCGACCTCGCCAAGGCGCCGGTGTACGACGACCTCTACGATCTGGCGAAGATCCCCTCCAACAAGGCGGTCAACTTCGGCGCCGTCGGCACCGGCATCGTCTACAACAAGAAGGTCTTCGACGAGAACGGCTGGCCGGCACCCACCTCGTGGAAGGACATCGAGGATCCCAAGTTCAAGAAGAAGCTGGTCGTCCCGCCGATCAACAACTCCTACGGCCTGCATGCGCTGGTGATGATGGCGCGCCTGAACGGCGGCGGCGAGAAGAACATCGAGCCCGGCTTCAAGGAATTCCGCGACAAGGTCAACCCGAACGTCCTCGTCTACGAGCCGTCGCCCGGCAAGATGACCGAGCTGTTCCAGAGCGGGCAGGCGCTGGTCGCGGTGTGGGGCTCGGGCCGCGCCAAGGCGCTGGCCGACACCGGCTTCCCGGCCGCCTTCACCTATCCGAAGGAGGGCGGAGTCGTGCTGGCCTCGGCGGCCTGCCCGATCGCCGGCACCGCCAAGGCGGCGGAGGCACAGGCGTTCGTCCAGCACATGCTGGCCCCCGAGGTGCAGACCGCGCTCGCCACCGGCGCCGGCTTCGGCCCGGTCAACAAGACGGTGAAGCTGGCGCCGGAGCAGCAGGTCGGCCTGCCCTACGGGCCGGAGCAGATGGGCAAGCTGCTGGTGGTCGATTGGGACACCATCAACGCCAACCGCGAGGCCTGGAACAAGCGCTGGACCCGCGAGATCGAGCGCTGACGCGGGCGCCCGGGGCGCGGAGTGGGAGACGGAACGATGCCATACCTGGTTCTCGACAAACTGACCAAGCGGTTCGGGCACTGGACGGCGGTCGATGAGCTGTCGCTGACGGTGGAGAAGGGGGAGCTGATCTCCCTGCTCGGCCCGTCCGGCTGCGGCAAGACGACCACGCTGCAGATGATCGCCGGCTTCCTCGACCCGACCTCGGGCCGGGTGACGCTGGACGGCGCCGACCTGCTGGCGAAGAAGCCGAGCCAGCGCGGCCTCGGCATCGTCTTCCAGAGCTACGCCCTGTTTCCGCACATGACCGCGGCGGAGAACGTCGCCTTCGGGCTGGAGATGCGCGGCATCTCCCGCGCCGAGCGCGACCGCCGGGTGGCGGAGGCGCTTGCTCTGGTCGGGCTCGGCGCCTTCGGCGACCGCTATCCCCGGCGGATGTCCGGCGGACAGCAGCAGCGCGTGGCGCTCGCCCGCGCGCTGGTCATCGAGCCGAGCCTGCTGCTGCTCGACGAGCCGCTGTCCAACCTCGACGCCAAGATGCGCGAGGAGATGCAGGTCGAGCTGCGGCGTATCCAGCGCCGCGTCGGCACCACCATGATCCTGGTCACCCACGACCAGGCCGAGGCGATGGCGCTGTCCGACCGCGTGGTCGTCATGAACAAGGGCCGGGTCGAGCAGGTCGCCGCCCCGCAGGAGGCCTACGACCGCCCGGCCAGCGCCTTCGTCGCCAACTTCCTCGGCCGCACCAACCTGCTGCAGGGCGTCGTCCGGCATGAGGGCGGCGCGCCCGAGGTCGTCGTCGCCGGCGCCCGCTGGCCGGTCGGCGCCGAGGTGCCGGCCGGTCCCGGCGTCGTCACCGTCCGCCCGGAGAAGATCGTCTTCGTGCCGGAGGGTGTCCCTGGCGTGGTGCAGGCCCGCGTGTTCCAGGGCACGCAGTGGCTGTTCGAGGTGACGACGGAGGCCGGCCCGCTGACCGTCATCCGCCAGCACGACGGCCAGCCGCTGCCGTCCGAGAGCGAGCGCGTCAGCCTCGGCTGGCGGACCGAGGACATGCGCGTGATGGCGGGGACCGCCGGGGCGGGTGCGCCGTGACGGCGGTACCGAACGCCGGCGTGGCGCCGGCTGATCCCGCGGGCACCGCCGCGCCGCCGGCCGCGGCCGCGCCCCGGCTGTGGGCGCCCTACCTGCTGAGCCTGCCGGCGCTGATGCTGTTCGGCGGGCTGCTGGTGGTGCCGCTGGCGATGACGGTGCTGCTGTCGCTGAACAGCTTCGGCTTCTACACCGGCATCCAGGACGTCTGGCAGTTCGGCAACTACCTCGACATCCTGACCGACGGGTATTTCCACGAGGTCTTCCTCCGCACCTTCCGCATCGCCGTGTCGGTGACGCTGCTGTCGGCCGTGCTGGGTGCGCCGGAGGCCTATGTCCTGCGCCGCATGAACACGCCCTGGCGCGGCATCTGCCTGCTGATCGTGCTGGGGCCGCTGCTGATCTCGGTGGTCTCGCGCACGCTGGGCTGGGCGCTGCTGTTCGGCTCCACCGGGCTGATCAACCAGGGACTGATGGCGGTCGGCGTGATCGCCACGCCCATCGAGTTCATGTACACCGAGACCGGCGTGGTCATCGCGCTGACCCACGTGCTGGTGCCGTTCATGGTGCTGTCCGTGTGGGCCTCGCTGCAGCGCATCGATCCGCAGGTGGAGAACGCCGCGGTGTCGCTGGGCGCCGGCCCGTTCACCGTGCTGCGCCGGGTCGTGCTGCCCCAGGTGGTTCCCGGCATCCTGTCCGGCTCGATCATCGTCTTCGCGCTGGCGGCCAGCGCCTTCGCCACCCCGGCGATCATCGGCGGCCGGCGGCTCAAGGTGGCGGCGACGCTCGCCTACGACGAGTTCCTCAACACGCTGAACTGGCCCCTCGGCGCCGCGGTCGCGGTGCTGCTGCTGCTCGCCAACATCCTGATCATCGTCGGCTGCAACCGGCTGGTCGAACGTCGCTACAAGCAGGTGTTCGAATGACCCGCAACGGCCCCCTCGCCCTGACCTTCCACGTGCTGTTCCTGGGCTTTCTGCTGGCGCCCATCCTGGTCGTCTGCGTCGTCGCCTTCACACCCGAAGGTTATCTGTCGCTGCCGACGCGCGGGCCGTCGCTGCGCTGGTTCGCGGCGATCGGCAACAACCCGGAGTTCGTGCGCGCCTTCCGCGACAGCCTGCTGCTCGGCTCCGTCTCCTCGACGCTGGCGATCGCCGTCTCGATCCCGGCGGCGCTGGCCATCGCCCGCCACCGCTTCCCCGGCCGCGAGGCGATCACCGCGCTGTTCCTGTCGCCGCTGATGGTGCCGCACATCGTGCTGGGCATCGCCTTCCTGCGCTTCTTCACGCAGATCGGGCTGGGCGGCACCTTCGCCGGACTGGTGCTGAGCCACGTCATCATCATCCTGCCCTTCGCGTTGCGCCTCATCCTGGCCGCCTCCACCGGCATGGACCGCGCGGTCGAGAACGCCGCCATGTCGCTGGGCGCGTCGTCCTGGACCACGTTCCGCCGGGTCACGCTGCCGCTGATCCTGCCGGGCGTGGCGAGCGGCTGGGTGCTGGCCTTCATCAACAGCTTCGACGAGGTGACGATGACCGTCTTCATCGCCTCGCCGGAGACGACGACGCTGCCGGTGCGGCTCTTCCTCTACATCCAGGACAACATCGACCCGCTGGTGGCGGCGGTGTCGGCCGCGCTGATCTTCCTGACGGTCGGCGCGATGCTGGTCCTCGACCGCCTGTACGGGCTTGAGCGGCTGCTGGTCGGCCGCGGACAGGAGTGACGATCACCATGTCGCAACAACGGGGATCCGAGTACGACGTCGCCGTGGTCGGCGGCGGGCTGGTCGGGTCGGCGACCGCCTGGGGCCTCGCGCGCCTCGGCCAGAAGGTCGCGCTGCTGGACGAGGGGGACGTCGCCGTCCGCCCGTCGCGCGGCAACTTCGCGCTGGTCTGGGTGCAGGGCAAGGGCCTGGGCATGCCGGAATACGCCGGCTGGACCAAGCGCTCCGCCGACGGCTGGACCGAATTCGCCACGCTGCTGCGCGACCAGACCGGCATCGACGTCGCCTACGACCGGCCGGGCGGCTTCTACCCCGCGCTGTCCGAGGCGGAGCTGGAGGCGCGCGCCCAGCAGTTGCAGCGGCTGCACAACCAGCCGGGCGTGGTCCGCTACGACTACGAGATCCTCGACCGCGCGGCGCTGAAGAAGGAGCTACCCTTCATCGGGCCGGACGTCGCGGGGGCCAGTTACTGTCCGCTCGACGGGCACTGCAACTCGCTGCGGCTGCTGCGGGCGCTGCACGCCGGGCTTCAGCGTTCCGGCGTCGCCTATCTGCCGAACCGGCGGGTTGAGCGGATCGAGGCACGCGACGGCGGCTTCCGTCTGGTGACCGGGGCCGGCGAGGTTGGCGTGGGCAAGGTCGTGCTCGCCGCCGGCCACGACAACGTCCGCCTCGCCCCGATGGTCGGCCTGGAGGCGCCGGTGCGGCCGGAGCGCGGCCACATCATCGTCACCGAGAAGACCATGCCCTTCCTGCGCCACCCGGTCGGCTTCATCCGCCAGACCGACGAGGGCGGGGTGATGATCGGCGATTCCTTCGAGGACGCCGGCCTCGACGTCGGGGTGCGGGTCGGCGTCGTCTCCACCATCGCCGAGCGGGCGGTGCGCATCTTCCCGCTGCTCGGCCAGCTCAACGTCGTGCGGACCTGGGCGGCGCAGCGGGTGATGAGCCGCGACGGCTTCCCGATCTACGAACAATCGGCGACGGCGCCCGGCGCCTTCCTCGCCACCTGCCACAGCGGCGTCACCCTCGCCGCCAACCACGCCCTGGCGCTGGCGCCGCACATCGCGGCCGGCCGCCTGCCCCAGGACTTCGACGTCTTCAGCGCCCGGAGGTTCCATGTTCCAGAGGCTGCCTAACGCCGCGGCGGCGCGCGTGCCCTTCACCATCGACGGCCGCCCGGCCGAGGCGCAGGCCGGCGACAGCATCGCCGCGGCGCTGCTGGCGAACGGCGTGCAGACCTGCCGGGCCACGCCGGTGTCCGGCGCGCCGCGCGCGCCCTACTGCATGATGGGCGTGTGCTTCGACTGCCTGGTGACCATCGACGGCATCGGCAACCGGCAGGGCTGCCAAGTGCGGCTGGAGCCGGGGATGCGCGTCGAGACCCAGAACGGCAAGCGGGAGATCGGGCTGTGAGCGCGACGAAGGACCAGTACGACCTCGCGGTCATCGGCGCCGGCCCGGCCGGCCTCGCCGCCGCGACCCTGGCGGCCGAGCGCGGCCTCGCCACCGTGCTGCTCGACGAGCAGGAGGCGCCCGGCGGCCAGATCTACCGGGCGATCACCCGCACGCCGCTGCGCAACCCCGCGGTCCTCGGCCCCGACTACTGGCATGGCGCCGAGCTGACCGGCCCGTTCCGCGACAGCGGCGCCGACCACCTGCCCGGCACCACCGTGTGGAGCGTGTCGCGCGACCTGGAGATCGGCCTGTCGCGCCAGGGCGCGGCGCGGATCCTGCCGGTGAAGCACGTCATCCTCGCCACCGGTGCGCTGGAGCGGCCGTTCCCCATCCCCGGCTGGACGCTGCCGGGCGTGATGGGCGCCGGGGCGGCGCAGATCCTGCTGAAGACCTCCGGGCTGGTGGCGCAGGGCAACGTGGTGCTGGCCGGCAGCGGGCCGCTGCTCTGGCTGCTGGCGTGGCAGTACCTGCGCGCCGGCGCCCGCATCGACGCCATCCTCGACACCACGCCGCGGGAGAACTGGCGCGCGGCCCTGCCGCAGCTCGGCGCCTTCCTGCGCTCCGGCTACGTCGGCAAGGGTGTGCGGCTGCTGTTCGAGGTCCGCCGCAAGGTCAAGGTCTACGGCGGTGTGAGCGAACTGAAGGCGCTCGGCGACGGGCGCGTGCAGATGGTCAGCTTCCGCCAGGGCGACGGCGCGGAGCGGCGGCTGCCGGCCGACACGCTGCTGCTGCACCAGGGGGTGATCCCGAACATCAACCTCGCCAACGCCATCGGCTGCGCCCAGGCCTGGGACGAGACGCAGCGATGCTGGACGCCGCAGGTCGACGCGTGGGGCGCCACCACGGTGCCGGGCGTGGCCATCGCCGGCGACGGCGCGGGCATCGCTGGCGCGCTGGCGGCCGAGCACCGCGGTCGGCTGGCCGCGCTCGACGCGCTGCTGCGCCTCGGCCGCATCGGCCGGGACGAGCGCGACCGCAGCGCCGCCCCGCACCGCGAGGCGCTGGAGCGGGCGCAGCAGGGCCGCACCTTCCTCGACACGCTGTACAGCCCGGCCAAGCCGTTCCGCGTGCCGGAGGACGACACCATCGTCTGCCGCTGCGAGGAGGTGACGGCGGGGCAGGTGCGTGAGGCGGTCGCGCTCGGCTGCAGTGGCCCGAACCAAGCCAAGTCGTTCCTGCGCTGCGGCATGGGGCCGTGCCAGGGCCGGCTGTGCGGCCCGACGGTGACGGAGGTGATCGCGGATGCGCGCGGCGTGTCGCCGGCCGAGGTCGGCTACTACCGCCTGCGCCCGCCAGTGAAGCCGATCACCCTGGCCGAGCTGGCCTCGCTGCCGAAGAGCGAGGCCGACGTCGCCGCCGTGCTGGGCCGGCACTGACCATGGCGCACCCCGACGCCATCGTCATCGGCGGCGGCCTGCACGGCTGCTCCGCCGCGCTTCACCTCGCGCGGCGCGGCGTGCGGGCGCTGGTGCTGGAGAAGGACCACGTCGGCCGGCACGCCTCGGGCGTGAACGCCGGAGGGGTCCGTCAGCTCGGCCGCCACGTGGCGGAGATCCCGCTGTCGGTCGCCGCCATGGCGCTCTGGCACCGCATCGCCGAGCTGGTGGACGACGACTGCGGATTCGAGAGCCACGGCCAGATCAAGGTTGCCGAGAACGAGGCCGAGCTGGCGGCCGGGTATGACCGTGTCGCGCAGCTCAACGCCCTCGGCTTCACGCACGAGGAGGTGATCGATCAGGCGGAACTGCGCCGCCTGGTGCCGGCCATCGCCGACCATTGCGTGGGCGCCGTGGCCTCGCGCGGCGACGGCGCGGCGCTGCCGTACCGCACCACGCTCGCCTTCAAGCGTAAGGCCGAGAGCCTGGGTGCCCGCTTCGCCGATGGTGCGGCGGTGGCCCGCGTCGCGCGCGCCGGGAGCGGCTGGCGCGTCGAGACCGCGGCGGGCGAGGCGCACGAGGCGCCGGTGCTGGTCAACTGCGCCGGCGCCTGGGCCGACCGCGTTGCGGCGCAGCTCGGCGAGCCGGCGCCGCTGGAACCGATGGCGCTGATGCTGATGATCACCGCCCGCATGCCGGCTTTCGTCAAGCCGGTGGTCGGGGCGACCGGACGGACGCTGTCGTTCAAGCAGTTCTCCAACGGCACGGTGCTGATCGGCGGCGGCATGCGCGGGCGCGTCTGGCGCGACGAGAACCGCACCGACCTCGATTTCGCCAACCTGTCGATCAACGCGCGGACGGTCTGGGACCTGTTCCCGATCATGCGCAGCGCCACGGTCGTGCGGGCCTGGGCCGGCATCGAGGGGCGGATGCCCGACGACATCCCGGTGATCGGCCCGAGCGCCACCGAGCCCGGCGCCTTCCACGCCTTCGGCTTCTCGGCGCACGGGTTCCAGCTTGGCCCGATCGTCGGGCGGATCCTTGCCGACCTGATCGTCGACGGCCGCACCGACCTGCCCATCGAGCCCTTCCGCATCCAGCGCTTCCGCCAGATGGCGGAGGCCTGACCATCCTCGTTCCACTTCGTCCTTCAGGAGAGCGTCCGTGCCCATCCAGCGCTTCCACCCCGGCCCGCGCATGAGCGAGATGGTCGTGCACAACGACACCGTCTATCTCGCCGGCCAGATCGCCGACGACGGCTCGACCGACGTGGAGTCGCAGACCCGCGATGTGCTGCGCCAGATCGACGCCCTGCTGGCCGAGGCCGGCAGCGACAAGAGCCGGCTGCTCACCGCCACCGTCTATCTGGCCGACATCGGCACCTTCGCGGCCATGAACCGGGCGTGGGACGAGTGGGTGGACCGAGCCAACCCGCCGGCCCGCGCAACGGTCGAGGCGCGCCTCGCCGCGCCCGAGTACCTCGTTGAAATCCAGGTCGTGGCGGCGCGCTGAGCGCCGTCCGTTTCTCCACCCTGCAAACTTTGGGAGTCTTCCGTGGTCAAGCGCATTGAAAAGACCAAGATCATGCACCGCGCCGTCGAGCACAACGGCATCGTCTTCCTCGGCGGCATCATCGCCGACGACGTGAGCGTCGGCATGGGCGGCCAGACGCAGCAGATCTGCAAGAAGCTCGACGCGGTGCTGGCCATGGCCGGCACCGACAAGACGAAGCTGCTGTCGGCACAGCTCTACATCACCGACATGGCGCAGAAGGAAGACATGAACGCCGCGTGGCTGGAGTGGCTGGACGGCAACGACCTGCCGGCGCGCGCCACCATCGGGGTGGCCGACCTCGGCAGCCCGTCGATCCTCATCGAGGTCGTGGTGACCGCCGCGGCCTGACGCCGGCCCGGACGAGCCCCGCGCCTCGCGGGGCTCGTCCCAAGGCGGTTCCCCGTTCTCTTCTCGGGATGCAATGCGGCTTCGGCTACACCAGCGCGAGCGTCTTCTGAAACCTGTTCAGGTGATGATTGGAAAGACGGTGTACGTGACGGCCGCCGCGGCCGTCACGCTTTGAAAATCGCTAAAGGCAGTGAACGTTCTGATCAGCCCTACATTGACATCTCCGGTGTAGACTGGAGTTGCCTCGTATATGTTCAGGGCATTGCTTGCGTCGCTAAACACCATGAACTCTTTCAGTCCATCCTTGTCGATGTCGCTTACGCCAATAATTCGTTCCATGATATTGCTGCCAAGGCCCGAGATCACAAAACCGTTGTCAAAGGTCCCGTCTCGGTTGGTGTCAGTCCAGATTGCCTTTTCACCCGTCAACGTGTTCTGCCACAGGATCTCGTCGCCCAAGATCCCGTTGACGTCCGCTGCTCCGGCCACTTCCCATCCCTGCTTCTTCATCTGGATTTGGACGCGCGCGTCGGTCACGGCACCTGATGAGTTGATGGACCAAGTCGCCCCGTAGCCGGACCCGACGCCGTTTACGGTATCCAGGCCGAAGAAAAATATTTCTGGGGTCCCGTCTCCGGACACATCGACGACCGTTCCCACCTTCCAGCCCTTCTTCAAGGTCGCTGGCACACCCGAAATATCCCTGCCGTTAACCTGCACCTTTGACGACAACGTGCCACGGTTCGGATCATTGATGTCCGTTATTATGACTTGTTGGATGCTCAAGCTCACGCTGCCCACGACGGCGGTAAGTCCCGTCGGCGTGTTTTGCGGAGAGACAAGATTGCCCACGACCATCCGGTCATCGAACTGCAAGCGTTCGACGTTCGTCAGCGAGTCAATGCCCTCAGGGCCGGTGACCACGATGGCGCTGCCAGACCGGGTGATGCCATAGTCAGAGCGCCTTCCAGAGAAGTACACCGTGTCGCAACCGGCGCCTCCATCGATGAGATCGTTGCCGGAGCCGCCGATGATGGTGTCGTCGCCAGAAAATCCGTAAATAGTATCGTTGCCTGATGTCCCAAGGAGTCTTTCACTGGCGCTCGTTCCGGCGATGGGCGCTGGCGTTGTCGGTGTGATCGGGGTATTCTCGACGATAATGCTGTCGTTGTCCTTCATCCAGGAAACGAGATCATTCCATTCCCCGTCAATGCGATCCGCCCAAGACGTTGTGGAAACCACGCCCACAACGTAATCGCTGGAGTCAAGCAATGGGCCGCCGCTGCTGCCTGGTGCGTGATAGATGGACGAGATATCGTAGACAGGATTGGTTCCGAGTACGGACGCGTACCCTGAATCGGAAACCATTCTACCGTTCTGCTCGCCAGGGTATCCTGCAACCTCATAGTACCCAGCAGCACTATTGCTTTTCATGCCGAGCCAGCCCAGCGTGTCTCCGAGTGGCTTGGACGTTCCAATGACGGCCATATCCCACTGCGAACCACTTTGATAGAGGCCGCCATCAAATGAATAAGCAATGGTATAATAATTAGTTGTCCACGCACCAGCGTCAAACGCTGTCGTATAATTTCCTTGGTTGTAACCAAAATAGATGTTGATGTTCTCTGCTCGTTTTCCTGGTTTATAGACGACGTGCGATGCTGTT
The DNA here is from genome assembly GCF_050789165.1 of Azospirillum sp. NCBI lineage: Bacteria > Pseudomonadati > Pseudomonadota > Alphaproteobacteria > Rhodospirillales > Azospirillaceae > Azospirillum > Azospirillum sp. Next base: position 32,422 of record NZ_JBOZRT010000045.1, on the reverse strand, counting down.
AATATGTCGTTTCGGCCGACGAGCGCGCCAGAGCCTTGCGTCCACGTTCCATCGCTCCATTTCACGTTGATGTACGCGATCCGGTTGTATGGAGTGGAGTTTAGGCTCGGGTAGATCATTGAAAGCCCTCCCGTCGAGTGCGGACTGTTATACCTCGAAAGAAGGGAGGCGCGCACTCACACGGACGGATGACTGCGCGCCAAAGATGTCGTAGCGATCAGGTGATCTCGTTTGGCGATGGATTGTGTTGGATCGTGGATGCAGCGGCGCAGGAAGGGGGCAAGGGTCGCCTTGGGCGTGCCCTTCCCGGGCAGTGCGAACATCAGGGTGCATGCCAAGGCGGCGGGCGTGTCGAAAATGGGGATCTGGAGCACGGCGGGGCATGCGTAAAGCGCTGGGGCGCTCTCGTTGTGGCACGACAACCAGCAGAGCTGCGCCCTCGGCGCACGACCGGCGATCCCGCACAGACAGTGGGTCCTAACACAACTTCCGCTTCAAGGACCGCACTTCGAGTAGCCGCACTCCGGGCAGAGGTCGCAGCCCTCCTGGCGGATCAGGCCGGGCTGGCCGCACTTCGGACACTGCATGGCGCGCGGCGTGTCGCCGCCAGGCACCGGGCCGCCGGCCACCTTGCGCAGGGCGCCGGCGGTCAGCCCCTCGTCCTCGGCGGGCAGGAAGCCGGTGGCCTTCATGTGCTTCTCGATGACATCGCCGATGGCGGCGAGCAGCGAGGGCACGTAGCGCCCCTGCATCCAGGCGCCGCCTCGGGGGTCGAACACCGCCTTCAGCTCCTCGACCACGAAGCTGATGTCGCCGCCGCGCCGGAACACCGCCGAGATCATGCGCGTCAGCGCCACCGTCCAGGCGTAGTGCTCCATGTTCTTGGAGTTGATGAACACCTCGAACGGCCGCCGCCGGCCGGCTTCGACGATGTCGTTGATGGTGATGTACATGGCGTGGTCGCTGTCCGGCCAGCGCACCTTGTAGGTCTCGCCGGGCAGCGATTCCGGCCGGTCGAGCGGCTTGGTCATGTAGTGCACGACGCCGCCGGGATCGGCCGGGAGCGGCGCTGACGCAGGGGCTGCGGGCTTCGCCTCCTCCTTCTTCACGCTCAGCACCGCTCCGGTCACCGGGTTCGGGCGGTAGGTGGTGCAGCCCTTGCAACCCAATGCGTAGGCCTGCCGGTAGACGTCCTTGAACGCCTCGAAGGGCAGGTCCTCCGGGCAATTGATGGTCTTGGAGATCGAGCTGTCGACGTATTTCTGCGCCGCCGCCTGCATGACGACGTGCTCGCTCGGCGTCAGCGACTGCGAGTCCACGAACCAGTCGGGCAGCGGCGCCTCCGCGCCGAAGCGCTCGCGGAACAGGCGGTAGGCGTGGTCGCTGACTTCTTCCGCCTTTCGCGTGCCGTCGGGCATCAGCACCGAGCGCTCGTAGGTGTAGGAGAACACCGGCTCGATACCCGAGGAGATGTTGTCGGCGAACAGCGAGATGGTGCCGGTCGGCGCAATGGAGGTGAGCAGCGCGTTGCGGATGCCGTTCGCTTCGATGAGCGCCCGCACGTCGGCGTCGAGCGCCTGCACCATCGGGGCGGCGAGGTACTTGTCCCTGTCGAAGAGTGGAAAGGCGCCCTTCTCCCCCGCCAGTTCGGCCGAGGCGCGGTAGGCCTCGTTCTGCACCACCGACAGCCAATGCTCGGTCAGCGCCACCGCCTGCTGGCTGCCGTAGCGCACCCGGCAGAGGATCAGCGCGTCGGCCAGTCCGGTGACGCCCAATCCGATGCGCCGCTTGGCCTGCGCCTCGTTCTGTTGTTCCGGAAGCGGAAAGCGCGAGGCGTCCACCACGTCGTCCATCATGCGCACGGCGGTGGCGACCAGCGTCTTCAGGCGCGGCATGTCGAGGTGCGCCGACTCGCCGAACGGATCCCGCACCAGACTCGCCAGATTGATCGAGCCGAGCAGGCAGGCGCCGTAGGGGGGCAGCGGCTGCTCGCCGCACGGGTTGGTCGCGGAAATCTCCTCGACGTAGCTCAGGTTGTTCAGCGCGTTGATGCGATCGATGAAGATGACGCCCGGCTCGGCGTAGGCGTAGGTGGCGCGCATGATGCGGTCCCACAGCTCGCGGGCGCGCACCTCGCGGTAGACCGTGCCGTTGAACACCAGCGGCCATGGCCGGTCGGCGTCCACCGCCTCCATGAAGGCGTCGGTCACCAGCACCGACAGGTTGAACATGCGCAGGCGGCCGGGCTCGCGCTTGGCCTCGATGAAGGCTTCGATGTCCGGGTGGTCGCAGCGCAGAGTCGCCATCATCGCGCCGCGCCGGGTGCCGGCCGACATGATGGTGCGGCACATGGAATCCCAGACATCCATGAAGGACAGCGGCCCCGACGCGTCGGCGCCGACCCCGCGCACCGGTGCCCCCTTGGGACGCAGCGTCGAGAAGTCGTAGCCGATGCCGCCGCCCTGCTGCATCGTCAGCGCCGCCTCGCGCAGGTGCGCGAAGATGGCGCCCAGGTCGTCAGGCACGGTGCCCATGACGAAGCAGTTGAACAGCGTCACCGAGCGCCCGGTGCCCGCCCCGGCGACGATGCGGCCGGCCGGCAGGAACTGGAAGCCGGACAGCGCCTCATGGAATACCGGTTCCCACCGTGCCGGGTCCGATTCACAGGCCGCCAGCGCCTTGGCGACGCGCACCCAGGTGTCTTCGATGGTTTTGTCCACAGGCTCGCCGGCCGGTGTCTTGAGGCGGTACTTCATGTCCCAGATCTGCTGGGAAATGGCGGCGATACCGGACATGGGCCCTCCCGATGCGGCCGGATCCTTGCTCCACCGGGCGGATGGTCAAGGGGAATTTCGAGGAATTCCAAATATTTGTACGCAGTCCCAGCAAGTGTAGGGACGGACCGTGGTGGGGGCAAGCCGTGGCGTGGCGGCCACGCTGTCCGGCGCGATCGTCGCGGGCGCATCTGTTCCCTTGACGGGCCGATTGCCCACACTTTTATCCACAGAGTTACTCAGGAAGTGGTGGACGCCATGGCGTTTGCGGGTTCCTGCCGCGGCCGCGTGGTCGGCGGACCCCCGGCGGCGACCACGAGTCGGTCGCTGGCGTCCTCCAGCCTGGTCTCCAGTTCCCGCATCAGCTGGGCACGGGACAGGCCCGGTGCGATGGAGGGGAGGATCTCGACCACGATGGTGCCCGGCTTCTTGAGGAAGCTGCGGCGCGGCCAATACAGGCCGGAGTTGAGCGCCACCGGCACGACCGGCAGCTTCAGCTCGTCGTACAGCACGCCGACGCCGATGCGGTAGCCTACGTAGCGGCCCGGCGCCACCCGCGTGCCCTGGGGGAAGATGACGATGGGCCGGCCGTCGGCCACGACCGGCCTGGAGTTCTCGATCATCGACGTGAGCGCCCGGCCGCGCGCGCCGCGGTCGACGGCGATCATCCGCGACTTCTTGGCGTACCAGCCCCAGGTCGGGATCCAGGTCAGCTCACGCTTCAGGATCACCGCCGGATCGCCGAAGATCAGGTGCAGCTTCATCGTCTCCCACGCCGACTGGTGCTTGGCGGCGATGATGAAGGACCCTTCGGCCGGCAGGTTCTCACGCCCGCGCACCTCGTAGCGCAGGCCGAGGAAGGCGCGCTCCATCCAGGCGATAGAGCTCAGGTACCAGCGCACCACGGCCATCATCTGGTCGCGCGGCAGCAGCAGCATCCACATCAGGCCGACGCACATCAGCGCGGTCCAGAGGACGAAGGCGGTGTTGAAGAGGAGCGAGCGGAGAAAGATCATCGGCGGAAACTGTCAGGAATCGAGGGCTTTCTCAAGCTGGTAGCGCAGCAGCGCCACCAGATATTTGTTGTACTCGGTGGCCAGCAGGTTGGCGGTGCCGGGCCAGCGCCACCACTCCGCGAGGTGCACGTTGGCCGGCGCCACCGCGTGCGGCACCACCGCGATGTGGGGCGCCGCCATGGCGAACTCCAGCAGGCTGCGCCGCATGTGGTAGTTGGCGGTGACGAGGCGCAGCGACGTATACCCCTGCTCCTCCATCCAATCGGCCGTCTCGAAGGCGTTGCCCACGGTGTCGGCGGCGGCGTAGCCGAGGACGATGCAGCACTCCACCTTGTCCGGCGACAGCTGCGACAGGCTCAGCAGCTCCTTCACGTCGACGCTGGAGTAGACGCCGGAGACGAACAGCTTCTTGGCCAGCCCGGCTTTCAGCAGGTCCAACCCGGTGGACAGCCGGCCGCTGCCGCCGGTCAGCACGACGATGGCGTCGGTGTGCTCCAGCGACTCGAGGGCGGCGGTGCCCGGCGGCTCGCGCGCGATGGTGCCGGCGAACCACACCAGGCCTCCGGCCCATGCCGTGGCCAGCAGCAGCGCCAGGACCACCACCCGGCCGAGCGTGCGCGCGACGCGGTCGCGCCGGCGGCGCAGCGCCGGGCTCACGGCATGGTCTCCAGCGTGCGCATCACCGTCCAGCGCGCGGTCAGCACCGCCAGCGCGCAGGCGATCAGCGGCACCAGCGCCAGCGCCGCCCACTGTCCGATGCTGAGCGACGCGTCGGGCAGCAGGCTGGCGCGCAGGGACCCGGCGGCGCGGGCGACGACGAACAGCGTCAGCGCCGCCAACCCCAACCCGCAGGCGCCGCCGCGCAGGCACAGGCCCAGCACGTGCGCTTCGAACTGCCGCGAGACGTAGCGGTCGGGCGCGCCCATCAGGTGCAGCAGTTCCACCACGTTGCGGTGGATGGCGAGGCCGGCCCTCACCGCAAACACCACCGACGCCACCGCGGCGGCGCCGACCAGCAGCACGATGACGGCGGCGGCCAGCTCGACCGAGCCGGCGAAGGCGCGCAGGTCGGCCAACCATGCCGCGTGGTCGTCCAGCGTCACCCCCGGCACCGCGGACAGGCGGCTTTGCAGCGCCGCCACATCGACCGGGCCGGAGGCCACCACGTCGACCAGCGTCGGCACCGGCAGCATCGGGTCCTTGGCGCCCTCGCGGCCCAGCCAGGGTTCCAGCAGGTGCGCCACCTGTTCCTGCGACAGCGCGGCAGCGCTGCGGACGCCGGGCGTGCCGCGCAGGATGGCCAACGTCTTCTCCAGCCGCTCGGCCAGCGGCGTCGCGCCAGGACCGGACAGCGGCACCACCTGCACCGTCATGCCGCCGGCCAGCCCGCTGTCCCAGCGCCGCGCCATGTCCGACACCACCAGCGCGCCGGCCAGCGCCAATGCCGCCAGATACACCATCACCGCGGTGATCAGCAGCAGGAAGCGCGCCGTCGGGTCCTTGGCGAGCGGCAGGTCGAAGCGCTTTCGGAAGGGCAGGGTGGGCAAGGCGGCCATGGCGGTCCTCACACCCAGCTCGACGCCGGCTGGTGCAGTACGTGCAGCCGCCCGTTCTCCAGGTGCAGGCGGGGGTGCTCGAAGCGGCGGATCAGCGTCTCGTTGTGGGTGGCGATCACCACGGTGGCGCCCAGCTTGTGCATCTCCTCGAACAGGTAGAGCAGGCGCATGCCGATTCCGTCATCGACGTTGCCGGTGGGCTCGTCGGCCAGCAGCAGGCGCGGGCGGTTGATGACGGCGCGGGCGATGGCGACGCGCTGCTGCTGGCCGCCCGAAAGGATCGACGGCTTGGCGTCCAGGTGGTTGCCGAGCCCCACCCATTTCAGCAGTTCGGTGCAGTGCTCCACCACCTCGGTCTCGCCGGCTCCCGCCATGCGCAGCGGCAGCGCCACGTTGTCGAGCGCCGAAAGGTGGCCGAGCAGCGCAAAGTCCTGGAACACCACGCCGATCTGCCGGCGCAGCTCCGGCAGGTCCTCGCGCTTCAGGCGGGCGATGTCCTGCCCGAACACCGAGATCAGCCCGCGCGACGGGCGGTGCGCCAAGTACATCAGCTTCAGCAGCGACGACTTGCCGGCCCCGCTCGCCCCCGTCAGGAAGTGGAAGGAGCCGGGCATCAGCGTGAAGGAGATGTCGCGCAGCACCTCCGGTCCGGTGCCGTAGCGCAGGCCGACGTTCTCGAAACGAATCACGTGTGCGCACCGTGCGGTTGAGCAGCACCCCGGCGCACGATGCAACGGCCGCAAAACGGCGTCCAGCGCCGCGCCGAGGGGGCTTCCTTGCTTCATACCGCATGAGTCCATATAAGACTCCAGCAATTTCCGTGACCGCGGCGTTCCCCCGACATGCTGATCACCTGCCCCAACTGCTCCACGCGGTACACCGTCGCCGACTCGGCGGTGCCGTCGCAGGGGCGCAAGGTGCGCTGCAAGAGCTGCGGGCACGTCTGGTACCAACGCCCGGTGGTCGAGGAGCCGGAGCGCACTCTCCCCGCCGAGGACGTCGCCCCGCCCCGCCGTCCGGCGGCGAAGCCGGAAAAGCTGAAGAAGCCGCTGCGGCGCGGGGTGATCGTCGGCTGGGCGGTGTTCGCGGCGCTGCTGGCGGCGATCCTGGCCGTGGGCTATTTCGGGCGCGCCCACGTGGTGCGCCTGTGGCCGCCGGCGGCGCTGCTGTACGAGACCGTCGGCTTGGCCGTGGACTCGCCGGGGACCGGGCTGCAGCTGCAGAACGTCCGCTCCGAACAGCGTGCGGAGAACGGCGCCACGCTGCTTGTCGTCGAGGGGCAGATCCTCAACGCGTCAGACGTGGCTCGCCCGGTGCCGAAGGTTCGCGCGGTGTCGCTGGGCTTCGACCGCAAGCCTGTGCAGACCTGGACGATCGAGACCACGTCCGACCAGTTGCTGCCCGGCGAGATCGCCACCTTCCGCTCCACCCAGCGCGACCCCGGCGCGGTCGCCGAAGTGATGGTGACGTTCGAGGGCGGGTGACGGAGGCGCTCACTCCGGCCAGAAGCCTGCGTCCGTCATCTGTTGGAAGGTCCACGGGCAGTCCGACGGGAACGTGCCCTCGGCCAAGCCGGTCTCACGTTCGGCTTCGATGAGGGCCAGCCGGTAGCTTTCGTCCAGCGCCTCGGGCAGCTTCGACTTCAGGCTCGGATTGTCGGCCATATGGCTGGACAGGCGCAGGCGCTGTTCGCGAATGCTCAAGCGCCAGGAATTCCCCCGACGGCCCGGCTGGAATTGCCACTTCAGCAGGTGCAGCATCAGCACGGCCAAGCGGTTGACCAGTTCCCGCTTCTCGCTGCGGCCCATGCTCTCGATCTCCTCGGCGATGTGCTCGATGTCGGCGGCCTCCAGCTTGCCGGCACGCAGCAACGCCGCCTGCTGGTTGGCCCAGGCGTAGAAGTCGCGATCGTAGAGGCCGTCGCTCATGCTGTCCTCCGGTGGATGCCGCAGCGTAGACTACAACATGGGGAGCCGTCGGGCGTCAGTCCGGGACCCTATCGCTTCCACGCGATCAGCCGCCGCGCCGCCTCGGCCATGGTCTCCTCCGCCCCCGCAAAACTGAAGCGCATGAAGCGCCGTCCGCGCGCCGGGTCGAAGTCGATGCCGGGGGTGGCGGCGATGCCGGTCTCGGCCAGCAGGCGCTTGCAGAACGCCTCCGAATCGTCGGTCATCGCCGACACGTCGGCGTAGACGTAGAAGGCGCCGTCCGCCGGGGCGATCCTGTCGAAGCCGGCCTTCGGCAGCTCGCGCAGCAGCAGTTCGCGGTTGCGGGCATAGCGGGCGACGTGGCGGTCCAACTCCTCGGTGCAATCGAAGGCGGCGACCGCCGCCATCTGCGACAGCGTCGGGGCGGAGATGAACAGGTTCTGCGCCAGGCATTCGACCGAGCGCACCAGCGCCTCCGGCAGCACCATCCAGCCCAGCCGCCAGCCGGTCATCGAGAAGTACTTGGAGAAGCTGTTGACCACCAGCGCGTCCGGGCTGATGGCGGCGGCGGTCACCGCCTCGGTGCCGTAGGTCAGGCCGTGGTAGATCTCGTCCGACACCAGCCGCACGCCGTTGCGCGTGCACCAGTCCGCCAGTTCGGTCAGCTGGGCGCGCGACAGCATGGTGCCGGTCGGGTTGGCCGGGCTGGCGACGATCAGGCCCTTGATGGGCTTGTCCAGCGCCTCCAGCATGGCGACGGTCGGCTGGAAGCCGGTCTCCGGCCCCGCCTCGATCTCCACCGGCTCGACGCCGATGGCGGTCAGCGTGTGGCGGTAGGCGGGATAGCTGGGCGAGGCCATGGCGACGCGGTCGCCCGGATCGAACGCCGCCAGGAAGCCCAGCTGGAACGCGCCGGAGGAACCGACGGTGACGGCGATCCGGCCCTCCGGGATGTCCACGCCGTAGCGGTCGCGGTACCAGCGCGCAATGGCGGCGCGCAGGGGCGGAATGCCCAGCGCGTCGGTGTAGCCGAGCTTGTCGGAGGTCAGCGCCCGCTGCGCCGCCTCGATCACCCCCTGGGGCGCGCCGGTGGAGGGCTGGCCGACCTCGAGGTGCAGCACCTCCAGCCCGGCGCGCTCGCGCTCGAAGGCGGCGCGCATGACTTCCATCACGAAGAAGGGAGGGATCTGGCCTCGCTGGGAGATTCCGATCACGATGCTGGTCCGTCGGCTGTGGGAACGCACAAACAATAGGCGGCGGCTGGCCAGCGGGCAATCCGGCCGGCCATGCCGCGGCGGCAGAACGGCTACTCGCGGGGCAGCAGCATGTCGTAGGCGATGCCGCGGGCGCGCGGGTCGGCCGCGGTCTGGCAGTCCTTCAGCCCGTTCTCCAGCGACACCTGGCAGGTGACGAGGTCCACGCGGCCCGGTGCATCGCCGCGCGCCGCGAGGATCTCGCCCGCCGGCCGGTCGTCGAGCACCGCGGGCAGAGCGCCGGCCAGCAGCGCCGCCGGTCCGGCGGCCGGGCCGTCGTTGCCGGCCGCCGTGCCGACGCCGCCGAACAGCGCGCGGCCGACGATGGTGTTGGCGACCACGCCCGGCGCGCCGAATCCGGCGCGGTCGACCCCGGTCGCCCCCAGCACGCCGGTGCCCGGTGCCACCTTGCCGGTGCCGAACAACCCGCCCATGGTGAAGGCACAGGCGACGGCGTTCTCGCGCACGTCCATGGCGACCAGCCCGGCGCCCGGTGCCACGGCACCCGTCAGCGCGCCCAGCGCCTGCGCGGCGCGGGCGGCGCGTTCGGCGGGGGGCGCGTCTTCGGCGGCGGCCCAGGCCTTGGCGATGGCGGCGCCCGAGTCCGGCTCCGGCAGGTCGGCGAGGTGCAGGTTGCGCGTGCTGTCGATTCGCACCGCAACCGTGTCCCGCCACTGCGGCGGCGTCGCGCGCAACGCCGCCGGGTCGAGGTGGAAGGCGCCGGCCAGCGCCTGCCCGGTGCTGCCGGTGGAAATGGCGTTGGGGCCGTTGCGGCGGACCTGTGACAGCACGGCGGCCAGCTCCGGCTGGCGCAGCCGCGCGCCTTCGGCGAGCGGGCGGCCGTCGCGCAGGAAGAGGCGGCGCGCCTCAACGTCGGTCAGGCGCGCGGACGCCGCCTGGATATCCTGGGCGAGCGCGCGGGTGACGCCGGGGCTCTCCAGCGCCAGCGTCTCCGCCGGCACGACCGCCTGCTCCCAGCGCAGCGTTCCGCCGCCGGTGGCCTGCAACGCGTACAGCGCGCGTAGCAGGCTGGGCGCGGCGGTGCCGCCGGGGGCGGCGCGCGGCAGGAAGTCCAGCGTGCGCACGCGCTTGGCCGCAGCGTCGAACACCACGCACACGCCGCCGCCCGCCACGCCGACGCGCGAGGGCAGGGTGGCGGTCATGGCCAGCGCCATGCCGGTGGCGGCGTCGGCGGCCGAACCACCCTGGAGCAGCAGGTCGCGCCCGACGGCGGCGGCGAGCGGCTCGTCGGCCACCGCGAAGGCCTGTCCGGGGGCGTTCGACTTGAACTTGGTGTTGACGCAGCCGGGCAGAAGCGCAGCTACTATCGCAAACGCGCCCAAACCTCGCCAAATTCGGCGCGTAGAGGCAATGTTGCAGGTCGGTCCACCGGAGGTCGGAAAGGTGCGTGAGCCCAGAAGGCTGGTGTCGGTCGTCGCCATCGTGTCCATGCTGGCCGTGTCGTGGACGGTGCCCGCGGGCGCCCAGCGCCAGCCGGAGCTTCAACTGCTCAGCGACGCCGAGACGGAACATACCATCCGCGAGATGGCGCGGCCAATCTTCAACGCGGCCGGAATCGACCCGCAGGCGGTCAACATCGTGCTGGTCAACGACCGCACGCTGAACGCCTTCGTGGCCGGCGGACAGAACATCTTCCTGCACACCGGGCTGCTGCTGCAGACCGACGCGAACCAGTTGGTCGGCGTCATCGCGCACGAGACCGGCCACATCGCCGGCGGCCACCTGATCCGCGGGGCGGAGGCGATGGAGAGCGCCTTCCTGTCCTCGCTGATCGGCATGGGCATCGGCGTCATCGGCGGGCTGGCGGCGAAGAACGCCGGGGCCGGCATGGCCGGCATCATGCTGGGCCAGACCATGGCGCAGAACCAGTACATGTCGTTCTCGCGCGCCCAGGAATCCTCGGCCGACCAAGCCGGGCTGAGCTACATGGAACAGGCGCACCTGTCCTCCAAGGGGCTGCTGACCTTCCTGGAGAAGCTGAACGCCGAAGACCCGGTGCTGAACGACCGCGACGCCAGCTACGCCCGCACCCACCCGATGACCCGCGAGCGCATGGACAGCGTGCGCCAGATGGTGCAGCGCTCGCGCTGGAACGACGGGACCGTGCCGGCCGCCCAGCAGGAGCATTACGCCCGCATCCAGGCCAAGCTGTACGCCTACCTGGACCCGCTGGGTGCTCTGCGCCGCTACCGCGCCGAGGACGGCAGCGTGGTCGCGCGCTACGGCCGCGCCTACGCCTATTTCCGGCGTGGAGAGGTCAAACAGGCGCTGCCGCTGGCCGACGGACTGATCCAGCAGGAGCCGCAGAACGCCTATTTCCACGAGATGAAAGGCGATCTGCTGCTGCAGAACGGCCGGGCGGTGGAGGCGGTGGGGCCGTACCGCAAGGCGGTGTCGCTCGCACCCGACGCCAACCCGATCCGCGTCTCGCTGGCGCACGCCCTGCTGGAGCAGCACGACCCGAAGCAGGCGGACGAGGCGATCAAGAATTTGCAGGTCGCCGCCAAGTCGCAGCAAGGCCAGTCGTCGTTCCTGTGGCGGCTGATGGCACAGGCCTGGAGCATGAAGGACAACCCCGGCATGGTCGCCTATGCCTCGGCCGAGGAGGCGTTCGCCCAGGGCGACCGGCCGCGCGCCATCGCCATGGCCGAGCGCGCCGAGAAGCTGCTGCCCGCCGGCTCGCCCGGCTGGCTACGCGCCCAGGACATCCGCAGCCAAGTCGGCCCGCGCACCGCCGGCAAGAAATGACGCCAAGCCGTGAAGGATGACGAGAAGCGCCGGATGATGGTCAACCTGGCTGCCGGCGCCGTGGTGCTGGCGATCCTCGGCGTGGGCTTCTGGATCGTCGACGGGCTGGCGCGGCAGGCCAAGCTGGAGGACTGCATGATGGCGCACCGCCGCAACTGCCGCGGCTTCGAGGTGCCCGATCCCGGCCGCCGCGGCCCCTGACGGCGCGCGGGCCGCTTGCCCCGCGGCCGGTGCCGGGTCATCTTACGCTCGCAACGCTTATCAGAGGTTCCTTCTCCATGCTCCGCATCCGTCCCGCCCTGCTCGCCGCCGCCGCGGTGGCGCTGGCCGTCCTCTCCCCGGCCGCGCAGGCCCAAAGTGTCCCGGCCGAACAGCGCCAAGCCATCGAACAGGTGGTGCGGGAGTACCTTCTGAAGCACCCGGAGGTCATCGTCGAGGCCATCGAGGAGCTGCAGAAGCGCGAGCGCGCCGAGGAGGAGCGCAAGGGCAAGCAGGGCCTCGTCCAGAACAAGGACAAGCTGTTCAACGATCCGGCCTCGCCGATCGCCGGCAACCCGAAGGGCGACGTGACGCTGGTGGAGTTCTTCGACTACCAGTGCGGCTATTGCAAGTCGGTGCAGGCCGACGTGCAGAAGCTGATCAAGGACGATGGCAAGCTGAAGTTCGTCTTCAAGGAATTCCCCATCCTCGGCCCCGCGTCGGTGACGGCGTCCAAGGCGGCGCTGGCCGCCCGCGCCCAGGGCAAGTACGAGGCCTATCACAACGCGCTGATGGCCCACCGCGGCCAGCTCGACGAGGCGACGATCCTCAAGCTGGCGTCGTCGGTCGGGCTCGACACCGACCGGCTCAAGAAGGACATGGAGTCGGCCGAAGTGCAGCAGGCGCTGGGCGCCAACCTGGCGCTGGCCGAGCAGCTGGGTATCCGCGGCACGCCGGGGTTCGTCGTCGGCGACCGCATCGTGCCGGGCGCCATCAAGCTCGACGACATGAAGAAGCTGGTCGCCGAGGCCCGCAAGGGATGACGCTCCGGGCCGTCGTCTTCGACATCGGCAACGTCCTGATCGAGTGGGACCCGCGCCACCTCTACCGCCAGTTCTTCGACGACCAGGACGCGCTGATGGAGGACTTCCTGTCCACCGTCTGCACGCCCGCCTGGAACCTGGAGATGGACCGCGGCCGCCCCTGGGACGAGGGCGTGGCGGCGCTGGTCGCTGAGCACCCGGACTGCGCCGAGCTGATCCGCGCCTATCACGAGCGCTGGCACGACATGGTGCCCGGCGAGATCCCCGGCACGCCGGAGCTCCTGGAGGAGTTGAAGGCGCGCGGCGTGCCGCTCTACGCGCTCAGCAACTTCTCGCGCGAGAAGTATCTGGAGACGCGGGAGCGCTACCCGTCCTTCGATCTGTTCAACGGCCTCGTCATTTCCGGCGAGGTCGGGCTCGTCAAGCCGGATCCGGCGCTCTGGCGCCTGCTGCTGGAGCGCTACGGCCTCGACCCCGCGGCCGCGCTGTACATCGATGACCTCGCAGAGAACTGCGCGGTGGCGGAGGGGCTGGGGATGAGGACGCACCAGTTCAGCGGCGCGGCGAAGCTGCGGGCGGAACTGGAGGCCCTGGGGGTGCTGTAAGGCTGCTTCCCCTTCCCCATCCCTCCGACGCTGCGGGAGAGGGATGGGGAGGGGCAAAGCGCTCGGAAAAGAAAAAGGCGCCTCACGGCGCCTTTTTCTTTTCCTGTGTCAACCGTTACCGGTTCCACCAGCCACGCTTCGGCTTTTCCGGGGTGGAGTTGACCGTCTCCGCGGCGTGCGCGGTGGTGTTCTCCTCCACCGTCGGCGCGGCCGGAGCCGCGTCGGCCGGCAGGGCTTCCGGCACAGCCTCGGGGGCAGCGACGGCGGCGACCTCTTCCGCAACCGGCTCGCTCAGCGTGACCGCGGGTGCCTCGGCGGGCTCGGCGGCCTTCTTGCTGCGCGACGGGCGCTTCTTCGGCTTCGGGGCTTCGGCTTCCGGAGCGGCCTTGGCCACAGCTTCGGCCGCCGGTTCGGTCGTGGCCTTCTTGCTGCGCGACGGACGCTTCTTCGGCTTCGGGGCCTCGGCTTCCGGCGCGACTTCGGCCGGGGCCTCGGCTGCCGGTTCGGTCGCGGCCTTCTTGCTGCGCGAGGGACGCTTCTTCTTCGGAGCCTCGACCGCCGTGTCGGCTGCCGCTTCCGGAGCCGCAGCCTCGGGCGCCGCGGCAGCCGGGGCCTCTTCGGCGGGGGCTTCGGCCGGAGCCTCGGCGGGCGGCGGTTCGCCGGTCAGGATCCAATCGAAGTCGATCGGCTCCAGCGCCGGGGCCGGCGGCACCGGCTTCGGCGGCACCAGGGCACGCACGCGCTGCTTCGGCGCCGGGGCCGGCGTCTCGGCGGCGTCCGCGGCCGGAGCCTCGACACCACCCTCGGCGTTCTCCGTGCCCTCGGCGGTTTCGCCCGGCGCCAGCTCGCGCTGGCGCGACCGGCGGCGGCCGCCGCGCTTGCCGCGACGGCGCTTCTTGCGGCTGTCGCTATCGCCCTCGCCGCGCTCGTCGGCTTCGACGCCCTCATCGGCCTCGTCGCCTTCCACCTCGTCCTCGTCCTCGTCCTCGGCGCCCTCGGCCTCGGCGGAAAGGGCGTCGGCGTCGGTACGCTGCTCGGCGGCCTCGCGCTCACCACCTTCGCGCTCGCCACGACCGCGGCGGCGGCGGCGGCGGCGGCGGCGGCGGTCACCGTTCTCACCGGCGTCGGCCGCTTCGGCCGCTTCGGCCGGATGCTCGGCGGTCTCGGCCTCGCTCTCGACGACCTCCTCGTCCGTCTCCTCTTCCTCCGCCTCGGCGGCGAGCACGCGGTCCGTCTCGGCCATGACGCGGTCGGCGCTGACCAGCGGCGCGGTCTCGTCGCCCGGCTGCTTGGCCTTGACGCGCTCCAGGCGCAGATCGGGGGCGATCAGCGTGTCGTCCGCCTGTACCAGCACGCGGAAGCCGTACTTAATCTCGATCCGGGCGAGATCCGCACGCTTCTGGTTCAGGATGTAGAGGCCGATGGCCGTCGGCACGGTCACCGTGATCTCGGCGGAGCGCTTGCGGATGCCCTCCTCCTCGATGTGGCGAAGCACGTGCAGCGACGCCGACTCCACCGAGCGGACCACGCCGGTGCCGGCACAGTGCACGCAACGCTCGAAGTTGGTCTCCAGCAGCGACGGGCGCAGGCGCTGGCGCGACAGCTCCAGCAGGCCGAAGGGCGAAATGCGGCCGAGCTGGATGCGTGCCCGGTCGTTCTTCATCGCCTCCTTCAGACGGCGCTCGACCGACGCGTTGTTCTTCGCATCCTCCATGTCGATGAAGTCGATCACGATGAGGCCCGCGAGGTCGCGCAGGCGCAGCTGGCGGGCCACCTCCTCGGCGGCCTCCAGGTTGGTCTTGTACGCCGTCTCCTCGATGTTGCGCTCGCGCGTCGACTTGCCCGAGTTGACGTCGATGGCGACCAGCGCCTCGGTCGGGTTGATGACGATGTAGCCGCCCGACTTCAGATGCACGACGGGATTGTGGATGGCGTCGATCTGCGGCTCCACCTGATAGCGGTGGAACAGCGGGATCTCCTCCTCCTTGTAGGGCTGCACGCGCTTGGCGTGGCTCGGCATCAGCATCCGCATGAAGTCCTTGGCGGTGCGGTAGCCGGCGTCGCCCTCGACCCAGAGTTCGTCGATGTCACTGGAATAGATGTCGCGGATCGAGCGCTTGATGAGGTTGGCTTCCTCATAGATCAGCGTCGGCGCGGTCGAGCTCAGCGTCTGCTCGCGGATGTCGTCCCACAGGCGCAGCAGGTATTCGAGGTCGCGCTTGATCTCCTGCTTCGAGCGCTCGAGACCCGCGGTGCGCAGGATGACCGCCATGCCCTCCGGGATGTCCAGGTCGGAGAGCATCTCCTTCAGGCGCTTGCGGTCGGCCGGGTTGGTGATCTTGCGGCTGATGCCGCCGCCACGTCCGGTGTTGGGCATCAGCACGCAGTAGCGGCCGGGCAGCGACAGGTAGGTGGTCAGCGCCGCACCCTTGTTGCCGCGCTCTTCCTTGGTCACCTGCACCAGCATGATCTGCCGGCGCTTGATGACCTCCTGGATCTTGTAGCTGCGCAGCGGGCGGGCGCGGCGGCGGTGGGAATCCTCCACCTCGTCGCCGCCGACCACGTCGACGCTCTCCGGTGCCGGGCCGGGCTCGTGGCTGCCGCCATTCTCGTCGGAGGCGGGCTCGCCGTTCGACTCGGGCTGGGCCTCCTGGGTGTACGTCTCACCTTCGGCGTACGCGTACGCGCCGCCGTTGTCCTCGCCGTTGCCGGCCGCCGGCTCGTCGAACTCCGTGGCAGCCTCGGCCTCGGCGATCGGGGTGGGCATCGGCGAGTCGTGCTCGATGACGTCGCCGCGGCGGAGGTCCTCCTGCAGGTCCTCCTGGATCTCGCTCTGGATCTCGGCGGTGGCCTCCGCCGCTTCGGCCATGGCGCGCCGGTTGCGGCGCCCGCCGCGCTCGCGGGATTCGGCCTCGCGCTCGTCCTCGCGGTAGCGGCGCTCCTCCTCGGCCAGCAGCGCCTCGCGGTCGGCGACCGGGATGCGGTAATAGTCCGGGTGGATTTCCGAGAAGGCGAGGAAGCCGTGGCGGTTGCCGCCGTACTCGACGAAGGCCGCTTGCAGGGACGGCTCGACGCGCGTCACCTTGGCCAGATAGATGTTGCCCTTGAGCTGTTTGCGGGTGGCGATCTCGAAATCGAGTTCTTCGAGCCGGTTCCCGTTGACCACGACGACCCGGGTCTCTTCCGGGTGCGTGGCGTCCACAAGCATACGCTTGGCCATTCATGATCCTCATGACGCAACCCGTGCACCCGCGCGACCAGACAGGCGCTCGAGTCAGCGTCATCGCTGTGTGAGAAGCGTTCGGAGCCTTACCCGACGGATCGTCGAACGGCGCTCGTGAGAGCAGCCAGGACGGGTCGAGCCCAGCATCCGGGCTCCGGCCTTGCGGCCAAAGCCTGCTTCAAGGTTTCTCCATCTTTTACCGGCCGATCCGTAAGCGTCCCGCACCGGAACGCGACCGAAAGCTAAGCACGGTCGAACTCCCTCCGGGCGCGACGCCGCCGCTTCCCAGAGGGAAACGGGCGGACCTCGGTATGTCGCACAGACACCATAGACAAGCGATCATCCGTGCACAACCGGGGAATTCGGCGGAGCGTACGGTCCGCCGATCCTCCGACCTATGCTCTGGCGAACGGCGTGCTGGCGCGAAAGCCACAGTTGCCGACAATTGAGGCGTCGTCTCACCTTGTCCGTTGAGTGCGTTGATTCGCCTAAGCTATAGGTAGGTTTGGGATGATCGGAGTAGGGTTCCCGTGGATTTCATGCGGCGAATGCTCGCGCCGGTGGTCGCGATGGGGTTTCTGCTGGGCGCCGCCCACGCGCAGACCACGGCCGCGCTGCCCGCTCCGCCGCCACGGCCGGCGGTGGTCGATGCGCGCCTGGGCGTACACCCCGACAAGACCCGTTTCGTGCTGGAACTGAGCGACGCCGTCGCCTTCAAGGTCAGCACAGCCGCCGCCCCCTACCGCGTCATCGTCGATCTGCCGGATCTGGTATGGCCCGGCGGCGACGCGCCTGCCGCCGGCCGCGGCCTCGTCCAGCGTTACCAGCGCATGGCCGGCGACTCCGGCGGGCTGCGCGTGGTGTTCGAAACCAACGGGCCGGTCCAGGTGCGCGAGGCGTACATCCTGCCGCCGAGGGACGGCCACAAGCCGCGCTTCGTGCTCGATCTGGCGCCCACCACGCCGGACGCCTTCGCCAAGTCCGTCCTGCCGGCTGCAAAGCCCGCCACTCGGCTGGAGCCGGCGTCCGCGCCGCCCTCCGCCCCACCGGCCCCGGCGCGCGTCGTGCCCGCCGCGCTGCCGGCTGCTCCGCCCGCGCCGTTGCCGCGCGGGCCGGAGAAGCCGCTGATCGTCCTCGACCCCGGTCACGGCGGGGAGGATCCGGGCGCCGTCGGAGTCGGCGGCGTCTTCGAGAAGGACATCACGCTGGCGGTGGCGCGCGAGCTGCGGCGGCAGCTGGAGGGGACCGGCCGCTACCGGGTCATGCTGACCCGCGACAAGGACGTGTTCATCCGCCTGCGCGAGCGCGTCGGCATGGCCCGTGACGTCGGCGCCGACCTGTTCCTGTCGCTGCACGCCGACAGCATCGCCACCGGCACGATCCGCGGCCTGTCGATCTATACGCTGTCCGACAAGGCCTCCGACCGCGAGGCGGAAATGCTGGCCGCCAAGGAGAACCGCGCCGACGCCATCGCCGGCCTCGACCTCTCCGGCGAGAACCACCTGGTGGCGAGCATCCTCATCGACCTGGCGCAACGCGACACCATGAATCACTCCAAGCGCTTCGCCAAGGCGGTGCTGGAGAACGTGAAGCGCGAGGTCACCCTGCTGCCCAGCAAGCCACACCGGCAGGCCGGCTTCGCCGTGCTGACCGCGCCGGACGTGCCGTCGGTGCTGGTGGAGATGGGTTACCTGTCCAGTCCCCAGGACGCCAGCCAGCTCAAGTCGCCGCGGCACCGCGAACGCCTCGCCCGCGGTGTGACGCGCGCGGTGGACTCCTATTTCAAGTGGCTGGGCGGGCCGCAGAAACTCTAGCGCCGCCGTCTTCCCCCTCCCCGAACGCATAGCCGCTACCTCTTCGTGGTAGGCGCCTTGCGGGTGTCACATTTTCCTGCCAATCGAACGTAGGAGTCGGCGCGACCCTCCTCCGGGTGTAGGATGCGCGGCTCATCCCGGCGCCCCGCGCGACCGGGCTTCTGGTGCGTTGGATCGGGTTCGGGACATGCGTCTGCTGCTGCGGCTTCTGATGGGTCTGTTGATGCTGGCGATCGCCGGGGCGGGCGCCCTGGTGTGGCTCATCGACCACTACAACCACGACCTGCCGGACTACACAAAGCTGGCCAACTACCAGCCGCCGGTGACCACCCGCGTCTACGCCGCCGACGGCCGGCTGCTGGCGGAGTTCGCCGCGGAGAAGCGGGTCTTCGTGCCCATCGACGCGATTCCGAAGCGCGTCAGCAGCGCCTTCCTGTCCGCGGAGGACAAGAGCTTCTACCAGCACAAGGGCATCGACCCGCTGGGCATCGTGCGCGCGGTGCTGACCAACGTGGAGAACTTCGGCTCCGACCGCCGGCCGGTCGGCGCCTCGACCATCACGCAGCAGGTCGCCAAGAACATGCTGCTCTCCGGCGAGGTGTCGTTCAACCGCAAGATCAAGGAAGCCATCCTCGCCATCCGCATCGAGCGCGCGTTCACCAAGGACCGCATCCTCGAACTGTACCTGAACGAGATCTTCCTGGGCTTCCGCTCCTACGGTGTCGCCGCCGCCGCGCTCAACTACTTCAACAAGGGGCTGGACGAGCTGTCCGTCGCCGAGGCCGCCTATCTGGCCGCCCTGCCCAAGGCGCCCAGCAACTACCACCCCGAGCGGCAGAAGGACGCCGCCGTCGCCCGGCGCAACTGGGTGATCGGCCGCATGGCCGAGGACGGCCACATCACGCCCGAGGAGGCGCGCGCCGCCCAGGCCGAGCCGTTGGCCATCCGCAAGCGCGACGAGACCGAGTACGTCACCGCCGAGTACTTCGCCGAGGAGGTCCGCCGCGAGCTGATCAAGCTGTACGGCGAGCGCGCGCTCTACGAGGGTGGGCTGACCGTGCGCGCCTCCATGGATCCCAAGCTGCAGGACACGGCGTCCCGCGCGCTGCGCCAAGGGCTGATCGACTACGACCGCCGGCATGGTTGGCGCGGGCCGATCACCCGCATGGAGAATTTCGACGGCTGGGCCAAGAAGCTGGCGTCCATCCCGATGCCGCCGGGCGGAGAGGCGTGGCGCCTGGCCGTGGTGCTGAAGGACGACGACGCCACCGGCACCGAGGTCGGGCTGGGCGACGGCTCGCGCGGGCGCATCCCGCTGACCGAGCTGAAGTGGGCGCGCGCTTGGAAGGAGGGCGAGACCCTCGGCCCCGAGGTCCGCAAGCCGGTCGATGTGCTGAAGCTTGGCGACGTGGTGCTGGTCGAGCCGGTGGCCAAGGACGAGCGCGGCAAGGACCTGCCGCCGGCCAGCTTCGCCCTGCGCCAGATTCCGGCGGTGCAGGGCGGCTTCGCGGCGCTCGACCCGCACACCGGGCGCGTGCTCGCCATGGTCGGCGGCTTCTCGCCGCACATGAGCGCGTTCAACCGCGCCACCCAGGCGATGCGGCAGCCGGGCTCGTCGTTCAAGCCATTCGTCTACCTGACGGCGCTCGACAACGGCCTCACCCCGGCCTCTCTGGTGATGGACGCGCCGTTCGAGTACGACCCCGGCGGCGGCCAGCCGATCTGGCGGCCGGAGAACTACAGCCACCAGTTCTACGGCCCGACCCCGTTGCGCGCCGGCATCGAGAAGTCGCGCAACGTCATGACCGTGCGCCTCGCCAAGCACATCGGAATGGACAAGGTGAAGGCCACCGCCGAGAAATTCGGCATCGTCGACAACCTGCAGCCCTTCCTGCCGATGTCGCTGGGCGCCGGCGAGACGACCGTGCTGCGCATGGCGACGGCGTACGGGATGCTGGTCAACGGCGGGCGCAAGATCGTGCCGACCTTCATCGACCGCATCCAGGACCGCACCGGCAAGACCATCTTCCGGCACGACAACCGGTCCTGCCAGGGTTGCCAGGACGTCGCTTGGGCGCCCAACCTGCCGGTGCCCGCGGTGCCCGATACCCGCGAGCGCATCGCCGACCCGCGCACCGTCTATCAGATGGTGTCGATGCTTGAGGGCGTGGTGCAGCGCGGCACGGCGGCCAAGCTGCTGTCGCTCGGCAAGCCGGTGGCCGGCAAGACCGGCACCACCAACGACAGCAACGACGCGTGGTTCATGGGCTTCTCCTCCGACCTCGCGGTCGGCACCTACATCGGCTTCGACCAGCCGCGCTCGCTGGGCGGCAAGGAGACCGGCGGTTCGGCCGCGGTGCCGGTGTTCAAGGACTTCATGGAGGTGGCGCTGAAGGACCGCCCGGCCACGCCGTTCCGCGTGCCGCCCGGTGTGCGCCTCGTGCGCGTCAACCCGGAGACCGGCCAGCTCGCCCAGCCCGGCGAGCGCAAGGCGATCTGGGAGGCCTTCCTGCCCGGGACCGAACCCAACCCCGACGTCCCGCCGCCGGTGCTCGACGGCTCGGCGCAGTCGATCGGCATGGGCGGGGCGCCGGGTGGCTACGGCGGCAGCCTGCCCGCCGGCGCCCCCGCCGCACCGCCGCCGGCGGCGACGCTGGGGACGGGCGGGTTGTACTAGGCCCGCTCATCAGGCTCGTTCACCGGGCGGTGGCGTTGGGCGATTCCAGGTGCGCGATGGCGTCGACCGGGCAGGTGCCGAGCTGGCGCAGCTCCGGCTCCAACGCGGCGAACAGCGCGCGCACCCCGGCGTCGTTCATATGCAGGGGGTCGGCGAAGTGCTCGTCGCTGGTCAGCGCGCGGCGCGCGTCGATGAAAGCGACATCCGCCGGCAGGCGCCGCTTCACCTCGGCGAAGAACGCGTCGAAGTTGCCGACCTTGGCGGCGTAGGCGGGCATATAGGGCGTTGCCACCACCGCCACCCGCGTGCCGCGGTCGCGCGCCGTCCGGATGATGGTGTCCAGCGCCTTCCAATTGGCCGGCAGGTCGGGCATGGTCTCCTCCGGCAGGCGGGCGACGTGGGCGCGCTGCTTCGGGCCGATGGCGCCGTCCAGCGTGCGGTCCTCCGGCGCCGGCCGAACGCGGCCGACCAGCATGCGCAGCGTCTGGTTGTTGTTGAACGCCAGCAGGTTGAACAGGCGCTGGGAGGTCCACAGGTCGCTGTGCGTGTGGCGCAGGAAGTCGTCCACCCGCGGCGAGTAGTGGGCCAGCAGCGGTACGTCGGCGAGGTCGGTCGGCGGGTCGACGAGGCTGGTCGGTTCGACGATCAGCAGACGGGGCGGCGCGTGCCGCTCCAGGTAGTCCTGCCAGAGCAGGGCGTTCACCGTGGTCGGCGCGCCGCCCATGCCGATGTTCAGCGGCTCGCCGCAGGTCATCGGGCGCAGGATCGACGGCGGGAAGTGGTTGTCGGCGCGGCTGTTGCCGACCACCACGACGTCGGCCGCCGTCTCCGGCCGGTAGATCGCCATGAAGCGGTCGTTGGAGGCAAGCAGGGTGGCCCCGATCTGGGGAGCCAGCACGCGGTCCATGGCGAACACCGTCGCCGCCATCAGACCGAGGGACGCGATAAGGCGCAGCATCGGTTGGGCTCCCTCAGAACTGGAAGTAGATGAAGGCGCGGTTGTCGAAGTTGCCGAGCAGCAGCAGAAGCACGATCAGCGACGAGCAGGCGACGGTGCGCGCCACCACGCTGGTGCGTACCCAGCCGCGCGCCGCCCCGGCCTCGATGGCGGCGTCCACGGTGAACACCACCAGCCCGATCACCGCGACGCGCAGCAGCGTGCTGACCTGCTGCATGCCGTGCGGCAGGCTGAAGTCGCCCTGCGCGATGATCGACAGGATGGTGCCGACCGTGTGCAGGCCGTCGGCGCGGAACGGCAGCCAGGTCAGCGTCACCAGCAGGAAAACGAGCGGGATCAGCGCCAGCCGCCCGATCGTCTGCACCGGCGCCGGCAGGCGGATGCCGGAGCGGCGGCCGAGCCAGCGCAGCGCGTCCTCCGCCAGCATCAGGCCGGCGTGCAGCGCGCCCCACAGGACGAAGGTCCAGGCGGCGCCGTGCCATAGTCCGGAGACCACCATGGTGATGGTGACGTTGCGCAGGCGCAGCCACTGCGTCCGGTTGCCGCCCATCGGCACGTAGACGTAGTCGCGGAACCACGTGGACAGCGAGATGTGCCAGCGCCGCCAGAAGTCGCGCATGCCGCGGGCGAAGTACGGCCGGGCGAAGTTCGGGCACAGCGAGTAGCCGAAGATCTCCGCCAGCCCGATGGCGATCAGCGAATAGCCGGCGAAGTCGCCGTAGATCTGCAGGCTGAAGCAGACCAGCCCGATGACGTGGTGCAGGGAGTTGTAGAGCTCCGGATGGGCGAAGCGGGCGTCGACCACGGCCGCCGCGTTGTCGGCCAGCCCGAGTTTGAGGAAATAGCCCCAGACCACCTTCTCCAGCCCGGCGAACTGCATGGCGAAGCTGGGCTCCGGCCGGCCCTCGCTGATCTGCGGCAGCAGGTCGCGCGCCCGCACGATGGGGCCGGCGACCAGCTGCGGGAAGAAGGCCACGAAGGTCGCGTACTTGACGAAGGAGCGCTCGGCTTTCAAATCGCCGGCGTAGACGTCGATGGTGTAGCTGAGGTTCTGGAAGGTGTAGAAGGAGATGCCGACCGGCAGGATCACCTCCAGCGCCGTGCGCCCGACCTCGAACCCCAGATCGGACAGCGCGACCTGCGCGCTGTCGACGAAGAAGTTGAAGTACTTGAAGAAGAACAGGATGGCCAGGTTGCTGCCGATGCTGATCAGCAGGTAGGTCTTGGCCTGTGTGCGGTTCGGCGCGTCGGCCACCTTCAGGCCGCACCAGAAGTCGATGGCGGTGGTCAGCGCCAGAAGGCTGCAGAAGCGATAGTCCCAATAGCCGTAAAACACGTAGCTGGCGACCAGCAGGAACGGCGTGAACAGCCGGGTGCGGCCCAGCGCCAGGAACAGCGCGGTGAACGCGGTTATGAAGAGCACGAATTGCAGGCTGGCGAAATTCATCGCAGCACCATGGGATCGGAGATTGAAAGACGGTTCGAAATTAGCGCGTGAATCGGCGGTGTTCCCGGCGGCATCCGGAGCCCCCGGCCCCGAATAGGGCGTAATCAGTTGGCCGGCTGCAGCGGAACGTGGCAGTCGAAAAGCGGCAGGCGAGGCCGATACCTCGGATGTACTGGTACCCCGAGGAGTCGTTTCGGCGCCGGACGGGGAGCGGTGCGTTTAAGACTTCGAGAGAGTGGGGTCCCTCGGGCGGGGGAGAATTTGGGGGTGCAAAGCCGGACGCGAGGCGCTACATAAACCGCCGACCGACACCCTTCCAACCCCTGGCTGACGAGGAGGTACTGCGATGCGGGCCGAGATCGAAGCGGCCGCCGGCGAGATTCGCGAATCGCTGGCGCTGCTGAGGAGGCATCTTTGACTGGGACAACGCACTGCGGCGTCTCGACGAAGTGAACGCCCTCTCCGAGGATCCCAAGCTGTGGGACAACCCGGAGAAGGCGCAGACGATCATGCGCGAGCGCACCCAGCTGGAGACCGCGGTCAACGGCTATCGGGCGCTGGAGCGCGACCTCAGCGACAGCCTGGACCTCATCGAGATGGGCGAGGCGGAGGGTGACGAGACCGTCGTCGCCGACGCCGAGAAGTCCTTGTACGGCCTGCGCGACCGCGCCGCCAAGCTGCAGCTGGAAAGCCTGCTGTCGGGCGAGGCCGACGCCAACGACTGCTTCATCGAGGTGAACGCCGGCGCCGGCGGCACCGAGGCGCAGGACTGGGCGCTGATGCTCATGCGCATGTACACGCGCTGGGCCGAGCAGCACGGCTACAAGGCCGAATGGCTGGAAGAGAGCCCGGGCGAAGAGGCTGGCATCAAGTCCGCCACCGTCCAGGTCACGGGCCACAACGCCTATGGCTGGCTGAAGACCGAGGCCGGCGTGCACCGTCTGGTGCGCATCAGCCCGTTCGACAGCCAGGCGCGCCGCCAGACCAGCTTCGCCGCCGTGTCCATCAGCCCGGTGATCGACGACAAGATCCAGATCGAGATCAACGAGAAGGACTGCCGCATCGACACCTTCCGGGCCTCGGGCGCCGGCGGCCAGCACGTCAACAAGACGGACTCGGCGGTGCGCATCACGCACCTGCCCACCGGCATCGTGGTGGCCTGCCAGCAGGAGCGCTCGCAGCACAAGAACCGCTCCAAGGCGTGGGACATGCTGCGCGCCCGCCTGTACGAGCGCGAGCTGAAGATCCGCGAGGACGCCGCCGCGGCGCTGGAGGCCACCAAGTCCGACATCGGCTGGGGCCACCAGATCCGCTCCTACGTCCTGCACCCCTACCAGATGGTCAAGGACCTGCGCACCAACGTCGAGACCTCGCAATCCCAGGCGGTGCTCGACGGCGACCTCGACCGCTTCCTCGAAGCCGCGCTGGCCGCCCGCATCAAGGGCCAGAGCGACGAAGAGGCGGCTTAAGCACTTTGCCCCCTCCCTGCCCCTTCCCCGCTGCGCGGGAGAGGGAAACCAACCCCCTCCACCGCGGAGCGGGGGAGGGATGGGGAGGGGGCAAAATCGCTGCATTCAAGGGGCCCCCAGCATGACCCGCATCCTGTTCGCCTCCACCCTCCTTCTCACCGCCGCAATGCCGGCGTTTGCCGCATCCAAATGCGACCCGCGCGGCATGCCGCCGGATGCCTACACCGGCTACGTCACCGATGCGCAGGAGCAGCTCAACGAGCGCGGCTTCAACGCCGGCACCGCCGACGGCAAGCCGGGCTCACGGACGCAGGCGGCCATCCGCGCCTACCAGAAGAAGGCCGGGCTGCCGGTGGACGGCTGCGTCAGCAAGGAACTGGTCGACCACCTGCACTTCGCGCAGCCGAAAGTCTACGGCGGTTCAAAACGGTGAACCTTTCCCACCCCTCCGCCGTTGACCGGATACCGACAACGGCAGGGCGGTGGTCGTCATGCAGCAGCGCTGGCCCCAGCGGCTTTGGATCGTCCGGCACGGCGAGAGCGCCGGCAACGTGGCGCGCGACGCCGCGCACGCCGCCGGCCTGACCCACATCGCCATCGCCGAGCGCGACGTCGATGTGCCGCTGAGCTCGGCCGGCGAGGAGCAGTCGCAGGCACTCGGCCGCTGGTTCGCCGCGTTGCCGCCCGACGAGCGGCCGGACGTGGTGCTGACCTCCCCCTACCGGCGCGCCCGGCGCACGGCGGAGATCGTCCAGGCCGGCGGCGGCCTGCACGTGGAGGTCGCCGACTTCGTCATCGACGAGCGGCTGCGCGAGAAGGAGTTCGGCATCCTCGACCGCCTGACCCGCTTGGGGATCGAGCGCCACCATCCCGATCAGGCGGAGTTCCGCCGTATCCTCGGCAAGTTCTACCACCGGCCGCCGGCGGGCGAGAGCTGGTGCGACGTCATCCTGCGCCTGCGCAGCGCCATGGACACCATCAGCCTGCACTGGGGCGGCCGGCGGGTGCTGATCGTCAGCCACCAGGTGGTGGTGCTGTGCATGCGCTACCTGCTGGAGAACCTGACCGAGGAGGAGATCCTCGGCATCGACCGCGGGGGCGACGTGGCGAACTGCGCGGTGACCGAGTACGGCTTCGACCCCACCACCTCCTCGACCGGCCGCATGGACCTGCGGCGCTACAACTTCGTGGCGCCGCTGGAGCGCGCGGGCGCGCCGGTGACCTCCGAGCCCGACGCCAACGTGGCGGCACGATGACGCGGATCACTCCCCACCTGCTGCGCACCCTGCCGCTGCCCCAGCCCGGCGCGGACGGCGACAAGGAGGACCGCGGCCGTGTGCTGGTCATCGGCGGCAGCACCGAGGTGCCGGGCGGCGCGCTTCTGGCCGGCACCGCGGCGCTGCGGGCCGGAGCCGGAAAGCTGCAGATCGCCACGGTGCGCAGTGTCGCGCCGCATCTCGGGCTGGCGGTGCCCGAGGCGCGGGTGTTCGGCCTGCCCGAGACGCCGGCCGGCGGCATCGACCCTGCGGCGGCGGAGCAGCTCATCGAAACGGCGGTGCTGTGCGACGCTGTGCTGCTCGGGCCCGGCATGCTGGATCGCGAGGCGGCGGCGGCGCTGACCGTGGCGCTGGTCAAGGGGCTGGGCTCCGATCCGGTGCTGGTGATCGACGCCGGCTCCCTGCCGTGCCTGGGCGACGTGAAGGACGCGCTGCGCCGCCGTGCCGGCCGCACCATCCTGACGCCGCACGCCGGCGAGATGGCCTCGCTGTGCGGCGTTGGCCGGGAGGCGGTGGAGGTCGACCAGCCCGGCACGGCGCGGCGGGTGGCTGCCGACTTTCAGGCGGTGGTGGCCCTGAAGGGCCCATGCACCTGCATCGTGGCGCCGGACGGCCGCTCCTGGATCTACGAGGACGGCAACGTCGGCTTGGCGACCTCGGGCTCGGGCGACACGCTGGCCGGCGTGGTGGCCGGCCTTGCGGCGCGCGGCGTGGAGCCGGCGCGGGCGGCGATCTGGGGCGTGCACCTGCACGGCGAGGCCGGAAACCGGCTGGCCCGCTCGCGCGGGCCGCTGGGCTTCCTGGCGCGGGAACTGCTGGCGGAGATCCCGGCGCTGATGGCTGAGCTGGGACGTTAGCGCCTCACCCCTCCGCCAGCGGCTCGTAGAACTCCGGACCAAAGTCCGCCAGCCTGCGGCCGTCCACGTTGAACGGCCGCTTCAGCGAGCCCTTGAAGTGCTTGCGCACCAAGTCCTGCCACGCCTCCACCGGGTCTTTTCCGGCCTGAGCGCACAGGTGCCCGAACCAACGGCGGCCGGCGGCGACGTGGGTGATCTCCTCCTCGAAGATCAGCTGCAGGATGTCGGCGCTCTCGGTGTCGCCGACCTCGCGCAGGCGGCGGACCGTGTCGGGGGTGACGTCGAGGCCGCGGGCCTCCAGCACCATCGGCACCAGCGCCAGCCGGGTGGCGAGGTCGTGCGCCGTGGTCTGCGCCGCCTGCCATAGGCCATCGTGCGCGGGCATCGCGCCATAGCCGGAGCCGAGCGCGTTCAGCCGCGTCTCCAGCAGGTCGAAGTGCCGCGCCTCGTCGTCGGCGACCTGCACCCAGTCGTCGTAGAAGCCCTTGGGCATCGGCGTGGCGTTGAAGCGGGCGACGATGTCCCAGGCGAGGTCGATGGCGTTCAGCTCGATGTGCGCCAGCGCGTGCAGCAGCGCCAAGCGGTTCTGCGCGCTGCCGCCGCGGCCGCGCTTCGGCATGTCGCGGGGCAGGCGGAGTTCCGGCTGGTCGGGGCGGGCCGGACGGTCGGGCGGGGTGGCGGTGCCGACCTCCGCTATCCGGCCGTCGCGCCACGCCGCGGCGTGCTCGCGGGTGAGGCGCACCTTATCGGCCGGCGCGGCGGTGGTCAGCACCGCCCGCGCCGCGTCGCACAGAGTCGTCACGTCAGCCCCCGCCACCTTCATCCGCCGTAGGCGACGAAGTGCGGGTTGCGGAAGTCCGGCTTGCCGTAGCGGAGCGCGTCCTGGCTGGTGCCGGCGCAGACCCGGCCGCCGGCGGCCAGCAGCACGGCGTGGCCGGCGGCGGTGTCCCACTCGCTGGTCGGGCCGAAGCGCGGGTAGAGGTCGGCCTTGCCCGCCGCCACCGTGCAGAACTTCAGCGACGAGCCGCAGGAGACGCGGTTCTTCACCGTGTAGGCGGCGAGGAACCGGTCGGTCTCAGCCGGGTCGCCGTGCGAGCGGCTGGCGACCACCGTCAGGCCCTCGGCCGGCGGCGTGCGGACCGCGATCGGGTAGTCGTGCCGGCCTTCGATCCAGTGCACGGCGGTGCCCGGGCCGGCGCCGGCGTAGAGAGCGCCGGTCGCCGGGGCGTAGACGACGCCGAGCACCGGCAGTCCCTGCTCGATCAGCGCGATGTTGACGGTGAACTCGCCGTTGCGGTTCAGGAATTCCTTGGTGCCGTCCAGCGGATCGACCAGCCAGAAGCGGCCGCCGGAGATGTCGGGGATGCGGCCGGCCGCCACCTCCTCCTCCGCCACCACCGGCACGCCGGGGGTGAGGTGGTGGAGCGCCGGCAGGATCACCGCCTCGGCCGCGTGGTCGGCCTGGGTGACCGGGCTGCCGTCCGCCTTGGTGGCGACATCGTACCGGTCGTTGTAGAAGCGCAGGATGACCTGACCGGCTTCGTGGGCGATGGTGCGGACCGTCGGCAGCAGCTTCGCCACGGCGGGGTCGGTCATGGTGTCCTCCAGGGTTCTCGTCATAAAACCATAACCCGCAACGGGTGTGCCAGGAAGCCCTTGCTAGGGCGCGGAAGGAGTAAGGAATGGGCGGAACATGGCGCGCGATGCGCGAGGCCGACCTCGACACGGTGCTGGAGGTCGCCGCCGCCGTGCATCCCGGCTATCCGGAGGAACGCGCGGTCTTCGCCGAGCGGTTGCGGCTGTACCCCGCGGGGTGCCGGATGGCGGAGCGGGACGGAGCCGTGGTGGGGTACGCCGTCCTGCATCCGGGGCGCCTGGGGGAGCCGCCGACGCTCGACTCGATGCTGGGGCGGCTGCCGGACGGGGCCGACTGCCTGTACCTGCACGACGTGGCGCTGCTGCCGACGGTGCGGGGCAGCGGCCTGGGGGCGGCGGTGCTGGAGCACGCGCGGGACTTGGCGGCGGCGGAGGGCTTTGCGTGGCTGGCGCTCACCTCGACGCCGGAGGCGCGGAGGTACTGGGACCGGCAAGGGTTCGCGGCGTCGGTCGAGCAACCGGCGGCGCTGGCGTCCTACGGCGGGGGGATGACGTATATGGTGCGAGCGGTGGGTGGCGCCGTCCTAGGATTTTGACGCCAGACGCTTGGTGAGCCTTTCGAACTCGTCGCGCATCTCGGCGTTCTCGAACGGGCGCATGTCCGGCAGCGTGATCTGCATCAGCGTCGAGAAGTCCTGATCGTTCTGCTTGATGAGCTTCGCAAGCTCGCCCGAGACTGCCGCCACCTTGTAGGTGTTGATGGCCAGTTCGCGTTCGCGGCTCAGTCGCTCGCGCCGGTCGGAGACCTGCCGCGCCTGATCCTGCAGGATCGTCTTATAGACGGAGGCGACCTTGGCCGTCAGGTCGCACCGCCGCACGTTGTTCTCCGCCTGATCGCGCAGGGCTTGATCCTTTTCCTTGGCGATGAACGCCTTCGCCTCGGCCTTGACGGCCTGGGCTTCCTGCATGATGCGGTCCAGGGTCCGCACATGCTCGCCGCCCGACCGCTGCAGGAAGCGGTCGTGCATCTCCACGGCAACGTCGATCAGCACCACGCGCGTCGCGTAGTACTTGGAGGCGAGATCGACCTTTTCGCCCTGTGCCGTCAGCGCCTCGGCCAGCCCCCTGTGGATTGCCAGAACGTTCTCGAAGAAGCCCGCCATGCGCAGGATGTCGTCACCCGTGATCGACCGCAGCAGGATGTCCAGCTGCTCCACGCTCACCACGACGCCGATGCCGTTCAGGCGGTCGACGACCGCCTGCCTCTCGGCGTTCGCCGCGTCCTGAAGCCGCATCAGATCCTGTTGCGCCCTATCCAGTTCCGCCTTCACGTCGCTGTAGGTGCGCGACAGGTGGTTGCTCACCCACCCGGTGATCCCGGTGGCGTCGGGCGGCGCCTGGGCCAGTTCGGCCTCCAGGACGCGCAGCGCCGCTTCCTTGTCGGCGATGGCCTGCTTGGCCTTCTCGATCCGTTCGCGCATCTCCAGCAGGTCGGTCGCCCCGAGCGTGTTCGCGAGCGCCGCGATGCGGTCCCTGTTGCTGCTGCCGAGCTTGCCGAAGACGTAGTCCTTGCGCTCGTCGTTCTCGCGGGAGAAGTCCTTCGGCCGATTCTGCACGATGGTGTCGATCTGCGGCGCGACGTCCTGGTAAGCCGGCCCGGCGGCCAGTGCCAGGGCGGGGACGGCGCAGGAAAGACCGGCAAGCACACAGGCAACGGCGGACGGGCGCATTCCGGTCTTGGTCATCGACGGCTCCCTGCATCGGCGTCCAAGCACTATCACCCGTTGCGGGGGCGTGCTCAAACACCCGCAACCGGCTTAATCCCACAAGCACGGCCGGCGCAGGGTGGGCAGGCGGCTACTCCGCCGCCTGCGCCTCCTGCCGCTCGCGGATCAGCCGCCACAGGTATTCGGGCGTCGCCGGCATGTCGACGTGCTCGATGCCGTAGTCCGACAGCGCGTCGACCAGCGCGTTGATCACCGCGGGCGGGGCGCCGATGGCGCCGGCCTCGCCGGCCCCCTTCATGCCCAGCGCGTTGGTGGTGCTGGGCACGCTGTTCAGTTTCACCTCCACGAAGGGCAGGTCGTAGGCGCGCGGCAGGCTGTAGTCGGTGAAGGAGGCGCTGAGCAGCTGGCCCGAGTCCGGGTCGTACACCACCCGCTCGTGCAACGCCTGCCCCAGGCCCTGGGCGACGCCGCCGTGGATCTGGCCCTTGACCAGCGCCGGGTTCACCACGGTGCCGAAATCGTCCACCACGGTGTAGCGCACCACTTCGACCCCGCCGGTCTCCGGGTCCACCTCTACCTCGCAGACGTGGCAGCCGTTGGGGAAGGTGCTGGCTGGCGGCGTCCAGCGCGCCGCTTCCGAGAAGGCCACCGCGCCCATGCCCGCCGCCATCGAAGCCACCTGCTTCAGGGAGACCGAACGGTCGGTGCCGACGATGGTGAAGGCGCCGTCCGTGAACTCCACGTCCACCGCCGCCGCCTCCAGCAGCTCGGCGGCGAGCGGCGTCGCCTTCTCGACCACCTTCCTGGCGCTCTCCGCCAGCGCGGCGCCGCCGACCGGTACCGAGCGCGAGCCGCCGGTGCCGGCGCCGAAGCTGACGCGGTCGGTGTCGCCCTGCACCACTTCGATGTCCTCGGGCGGGATGCCCAGTCGGTCGGAGAGGATCTGCTTGTAGGCGGTCTCGTGGCCCTGGCCGTTGGTCTGGGTGCCGATCATCAGGACGGCGCGGCCGTCCTTGAGGATCTCCACCGTCGCCTGCTCCGGCCCGCCGCCCGAGCACGCCTCGATGTAGGTGCTCAGCCCCAGGCCGCGCCGCTTGCCGCGGCGTTTCGCCTCCGCCTTGCGGGCGTCCAGGCCGGCGACGTCGGCCATGGCCAGCGCGTCCTCCAGGTTCTGCCGGAAGTCGCCGGTGTCGTAGGTCTGGCCCAGCGGCGTGGCGTAGGGCATGGCCTCGGGCGGGATGAAGTTGCGCCGGCGGATCTCGGCCGGGGAGAGGTTCAGGCTGCGCGCCGCGTGGTCGATGACGCGCTCCAGCATGTAGGCCGCCTCGGGGCGGCCGGCGCCGCGGTAGGCGTCCACCGGCTGGGTGTTGGTGAAGCTGCCGCGCACGTGCACGTGCAGCGCCGGCGTGCGGTAGGACCCCACCAGCATCGCCGACCCCGCGTCGGTCGGGATGAACGGCCCGTAGTTCGACAGGTAGGCGCCCAGGTTGGCGACGGTGTCCACCTTCAGGCCGAGGAAATGGCCGTCCCTGTCCAGCGCCAGCTTGATGGTGGTGACGTTGTCGCGGCCGTGGTCGTCGCTGAGGAACGCCTCGATGCGTTCCGACGCCCACTTGACCGGGCGGTTCAGCCGGCGGGCGGCGAACAGGGTGACGACGTACTCCGGGTACATGAACAGCTTCATGCCGAAGCCGCCGCCGACGTCGCCGGTGATCACGCGCAGCTGCGCCTCCGGCACCTTGAAGATGCTCTTGAGCTGGCTGCGCAGGCTGTGTACGCCCTGGCTGGAGACGTGCAGGACGAGGCGGCCCGTGCCGTCCTCCACCGCGCCGACGCAGGCGCGGCCCTCCATCGGGCTGGCGACGACGCGGTTGTTGACGAGGTCGAGCGACACCACGCGGTCGGCCTTCGCGAAGGCGGCGTCGGCCGCCGCCTCGTCGCCGGTCTCCCAGTCGAAGCAGAGGTTGCCGGGCGCCTCGTCCCAGACCTGCGGTTGGCCGGGCTCCAGCGCGCCGGCGGTGTCGGTGACGGCGGGCAGCTCGTCGTAATCGACCATCACCAGCTCGGCGGCGTCGCGGGCGGCGTCCAGGGTCTCGGCCACCACCACGGCGACCGCGTCGCCGACGTGGCGCACCCGGCCGCGGGCCAGCGCCGGGCGCTGCGGTGCCTTGTAGTGCGAGCCGTCGCGATTCTTCAGCGGCGACTGGCAGCGGATCGGCCCGACGCCGTCGGCGTCCAGGTCGTCGACGGTGAAGACCCCCAGCACGCCGGGCAGGGCGCGCGCCTCGTCGGCGTCGATGCCGCGGATCGCGGCGTGCGCGTGCGGCGAGCGGACGAACACGGCGTGGGTCTGGCCGGGCAGCGAGACGTCGTCGGTGTAGCGGCCGCCGCCGGTGAGGAGGCGCGCGTCCTCGGTCCGCGGAACCGCTTGGCCGATGCCGAACTTCTGCATGG